>NZ_CEXQWX010000054.1:0-36039 GCF_982718395.1 Carboxylicivirga sp. | reverse complement strand
TGCTCTTCCGATCTAGAATCAATAAAAGCAGTCATCTCTGCCTCACTATAGGCTGGTTTACGGACGTGCAGTACCTCCAGACCAGCATCAAATAAGGCATTGATGGCTTCTATTTCTTTGTCAAGTTTCGTTGGGTAACAAATTACAATTGGCTTCATAAAGTCTAGTTTTAATCTCGCACAAAAATAACTGTTATTCTCTACATATATAACTCTCCGCCCGATTCTTTGAATAATTCTTTTTTATCCTCCAACTTCTTAGCTAAGTCCCTCACTTCCATAGTACTTTTCATTGAGCAGAACTTCTCGCCACACATTGAGCAGAAATGAGATGATTTGTAGCCTTCATCCGGAAGGGTTTTATCATGGTATTGCATAGCCGTTTCCGGATCGAGAGCCAAAGAGAATTGGTCCTTCCAACGAAATTCAAAGCGTGCTTTACTCATGGCAAAATCCCTGAACTGTGCTCCCGGAAATCCTTTCGCCACATCAGCAGCATGCGCAGCAAGCTTATAAGTAATCACACCCGTTTTAACATCGTGCTTATCTGGCAGGCCAAGGTGCTCTTTAGGAGTTACGTAGCATAACATAGCAGTACCATGCCAGGCAATCATAGCTCCACCGATAGCTGATGTAATGTGGTCGTAGCCCGGGGCAATATCTGTTGTTAGTGGACCTAAAGTATAGAATGGAGCTTCTTTACAATGCTCCAACTGTAAATCCATATTCTCTTTGATACCTTGCATTGGTACGTGACCAGGACCTTCAATAATTACCTGTACATATTTATCGCGGGCAATCCGAGTCAACTCGCCTAAAGCTTCTAATTCACCAAACTGGGCACGATCATTTGCATCGGCAATTGAACCGGGACGCAGGCCATCACCCAATGATACACCAACATCATAAGCTGCCAATATGTCACAGATCTCATCAAAATGGGTGTACAGGAAGTTCTCTTTGTGATGATATAGCATCCATTTAGCCATAATGGAACCACCACGCGACACAATTCCTGTAACACGGTGAATTGTGGACGGTATATGCTTCCATAACAAACCGGCATGAATGGTAAAGTAATCAACGCCTTGTTCAGCTTGCTCAATCAGTGTATCCCGATAAATCTCCCAGGATAATTTCTCTACATCGCCATCCACTTTTTCCAAAGCCTGGTACAAAGGAACTGTTCCTACCGGTACCGGTGAATTACGCACAATCCATTCGCGGGTTTCGTGTATGTTATTGCCTGTTGATAAATCCATAATAGTATCAGCACCCCAACGAACCGCCCATACTGCCTTCTCAACTTCCTCTTCAATGGATGAGGTAGTTGGAGAATTACCAATGTTGGCATTGATTTTCACTAAGAAGTTACGACCAATAATCATTGGTTCCGACTCCGGGTGGTTGATGTTAGCAGGTAGAATAGCCCGGCCGGCGGCAATTTCATCACGCACAAATTCAGGTGTTACTTCTTTCTCTGGTATTTGAGCGCCAAAGCACTGGCCTCTGTGTTGACGATACTTCTCACGTACCTGCTGAATTTGTTGATTCTCACGAATGGCAACATATTCCATCTCAGGAGTAATAATTCCCTGGCAGGCATAGAAATATTGTGTTGCGAACTTACCATCTTTAGCCTTTAAAGGATTGGAGCTTACATGGTCGAATCGTAAATGATCAAGACCAGTATCTGCCAATCTCATTTGCCCATATTCAGAGCTCAATTGAGTTAATTCCTCAACATCACCACGTTCTTTAATCCATTGCTCCCGTATTTTAGGTAATCCTTTTTCCAGATCAACTAGATAATTAGGATCGGTATACGGACCACTCGTGTCATATACGGTAATGGGAGGATTTTTAATAATATCCCCTTCACTTGTTTTGGTTTCGCTTAGCTCAATCATGCGATGAGCAACTTGAATATCGTGAATTGAACCTTTTTCGTAAATCTTTTTTGAATTAGGAAAAGGGCCAGTTGTTAGCTGTTCCTGTGATATTTTCTTTTGTGTCATTGTAATGTGGATATGAATTAGCCTCCCTGGCTGGCTTGTATAATCAGAATTTTATCTCCGTCAGAAATTTGGGCTTTAGGCCATTGGCCTTTGGGCACTACCATGTCGTTTAGAGCAACGGCAATACCGCCTTTTTGATTTTGACCGATATGCTGAAGCACATCGACAATTGATGAAGTGTCAGGCAATTCTGTTGCTTGCCCATTAATAATAATGTTCATTGTCTGCGAATATTAACGGGAAGCCTGAAAGAGAGTCATTCATATCCCTGCGACAGCATTACCTGCATCAGGTTCAATGGGTGTAATCTCAGCCTGTCATTTAAGGCACCCCGAATAATTAACGGCTCAAAGGTAATCGAAAATAAAACTTCTAAACAAGAAAAAGCCGAAGAAAAAATCTTCGGCTTTCAAATTCTAATCTAAATCTAAAAGTTACTTTTCAACTTTCAATATTTCGGTAATCATAGTTTCTAAATCGTTTTTTGATCGGTAGCCCATTGCTGCCTGAGGTTCGCCTTCAAGTGGCACAAATACAATAGTTGGTAAGCTTCTGATTCCAAATGTAGCTGCTAATTCTTTTTGTTTGTCGGTATCAATTTTATAAATCTGCACTTTGCCGTCATACTCTTTTTGGATTTTGTCCAAAACAGGAGATAGCATTTTACAAGGTCCGCACCAATCCGCATAAAAATCAAGAATTGCAGGTACTTGACCTTGATAATTCCATTCGGTGCTGGTTTCGTAGTTAAACACCTTTTCCTTAAAACTATCAGCATCTAAATAGATAACAGAGTTTTCACCTTTTGCTTTGTCTTCATCAGGTGCTGATGCTAACCGAAATCCCGCTGCTGATATTAATAATGCTCCACTAATAAGTGTAAATAATAACTTCTTCATATCTAAAATTCTTCTTAAGGTTAAACTCTGTTATTGTCTGTTTAGTTTGTCCAAATTACTGTTTTAACAGGGTATTAACAGCTCTTCGATCAATACACAATCAGACTGTTGTTTATTTTTCCACTTTTAAAACATCTTTAAATGCCTTAATAAATGTGTCTTTTGGCAGAGCTCCCTGCGCCATTTGTGGTTGTCCATTCTGTGGAATGAATAATATTGATGGAATACTTTGGATTCCAAAAGCACCAGCCAGTTCGCGTTCTGCTTCTGTATCTACTTTGTAAATATCTATTTTACCATCGAATTCGGCTGCTAATTCATCCAAAAGGGGGGCAACCACTTTACAAGGCCCACACCAGTCGGCGTAAAAATCAATAACAGCAGGTTTATCGCCCTCAAATTTCCACTCTTTACTGTCGGTATAGTTAAAAACTTTTTCTTTAAACGTTTTGTTGGTCAAGTGTTGTACCATGATTTTTTATTTAATTGTGAATACTGCAAAGATAATAATTATTTCTAAATATCTAGAAATATACATGTGTCGATATTTCAACAATGATGCCAAAATTGATATCTGCCATAATTGGTCAAAATGCCATATTATTATTGTAATTTTGTCAGCAATATGAGAGAAGAAGCACAAAAGCGGGTGAAGAAAAGTCTTAATCACCCTGTTTTTCACACTATAAGGGATATTAGTAAAGAAATGAAGCGGCCAGCCTTTGTAATTGGAGGTTTCGTTCGCGATTTATACCTGAATCGTCCGTCAAAAGATATTGATGTGGTTGTATTGGGCAGTGGGATCGAATTGGCTGAGCAGGTGGCGAAGAAACTGGGAGGATTGCGCCTGACGGTTTTTAAGAATTTTGGAACGGCCATGTTACGCTACCGTGATCTGGAGGTTGAGTTTGTAGGGGCCCGTAAGGAGTCATACCAGCGAAATTCCCGAAAACCAATAGTTGAAGATGGTACATTGGAAGATGATCAGAACCGGCGCGATTTTACCATCAATGCATTGGCCTTAAGCCTGAATAAAGAGAACTATGGCGAATTGGTCGATCCTTTTAATGGGATGATTGATATGGAGAACGGTATTATACGCACTCCTCTTGATCCGGATATTACCTTTTCGGATGATCCTTTGCGCATGATGCGAGCCATTCGTTTTGCCACACAATTGAATTTTAGAATCGAAGAAAAAACATTTGAAGGAATAAAGGCACAAAAAGAGCGCATTGAAATAGTGTCGGGTGAGCGTATTGCTGATGAATTGAATAAAATTGTGATGGCCGATAGGCCTTCAATTGGATTTAAGCTGTTGGAATGGACCGGATTATTGGCAATTATTTTCCCTGAATTTCAGGCGATGAAAGGAGTTGATAAAGTAGACGGCCGTGCACATAAGGATAATTTCTACCATACACTGGAAGTTCTGGATCGTATTGTACCCAATACGGACAATTTATGGCTACGTTGGTCGGCTATATTGCATGATATTGCCAAACCACGCACCAAGCGCTATGATAAAAAGCTGGGTTGGACTTTCCATAATCACAATTTCATTGGAATGAAGATGATTCCTAAAATTTTTGGACGTATGAAATTGCCTTTGAATGAAAAGATGAAATACGTTCAGAAGATGGTTGGTTTGCATATGCGTCCAATTGTATTGAGCGAGGATGTAGTAAGTGATTCAGCTGTGCGTCGTTTACTATTTGAAGCAGGTGATGATATTGATGATTTGATGACGCTATGTGAAGCCGATATCACCTCAAAGAATGAAGCAAAGGTGAAACGCTACATGCGAAACTTTAAAGTGGTTCGTAAAAAGCTAAAGGAGATTGAGGAAAAAGATCATATTCGCAATTTTCAGCCTCCTGTTACAGGTGAGGTAATAATGGAAACCTTTGGCTTAAGCCCTTGTAAAGAGATCGGTGATCTGAAAGCGATTATAAAGGAAGCTATTCTTGATGGGGAAATTGCAAACAATTATGAAGAGGCCTTTGCTTTGATGTTAAAGAAAGGTGAGGAGATGGGCCTTAAGCGTGTTAAGTAGTATGCCTGAAACACATTCAAAATATTTCTTCGACGAATCAAACACAGGTAAATTGCCTGAAGGTAATGATGTGATCATCATCACAGATAACTTCTCAACTCCTGAAAATATCGGGAGTATAATCAGACTAGCTGCCAATGTAAATGCATCGCAAGTGATTGTAGTTGGCAGCGAAGATTGCAGACAAAGTAAGGTGAAGAAAACAGCTGGTGCGGCCATTGGGCATGTTAAGGTCAGCTGGCAAACTGCTGATAACCTTTCAATTGATGATGGATATGAATTAGTTGCTTTGGAAACTGTGGAAGGTGCTAAAAACATTTATGAAACAGAGCTTCCTGCCAGAATGGCTCTTGTTTTGGGTAATGAGAAATATGGTGTTTCCCAGGGTTTTCTTGATAAATGTGAGAGTGCCATTTATATTCCAATGCCGGGAGCCATCAAGTCAATGAATGTTTCACATGCAGCATCGGTTTGCCTGTTTGAATGGTATCGTCAAATAAGTCTGAAATAAATACACGACTTTTTTATCTTTTATAAAACAAATAACTATATTTGTTTCAGAATAAGATAAGTAATCACAAAGATATTTAAAGCAAACAAGTTGGTTTTCCACTTGTTTTTAGGGTTAGTTTTTTAAGGGTTAAAAGGGGAGCAGCTTGTTCCCCTTCCTGTTTTTATTGAGCTCCATTCTCTAACCAGGATTTGAATACTTTAACCCGTTCGCGGCTTACCACAATTTCATCACTGTTATCCATTCCGGTCAATTTCAACTTTAGTCGTGAATTACTATAACTTATTATGTCGCTGATAGCGGCACTGCTAACAATAAATTTCCGACTGATACGATGAAATTTCGATGGATCAAGCTGGATTTCATATTGGTCAAGACTTTGGTCTAAAGCATAGCAATTGCCTTGTAAAGTCCTTAAGTAGATTGATTTATCTTCACTATAGAAAAAACTGATATTGTTGGTATCAATCATCCTCAAGTGTTCACCAACCTTGATCAAAAAGCGTGTTTTATAGTTTTGTTGTTCAAGTAATTGTTGCGCATGTATTATTGCATCTTTAACAAGGCTTAAGTCACTCTTTTTCTGCTTCTGAAATTTATCTATTGCAAAACGAAGCTCAGGCTCTTCAATGGGTTTAAGCAAATAATCGAGGCTATTTACTTTGAAGGCTTTTAGAGCATATTGGTCGTAGGCCGTAGTGAAAATGATCGGGAAATTTATATTTAATTGTTCAAATATTTCAAAGCTTAATCCATCTCCGAGTTGAATGTCAAAAAAGGCAAAGTCAGGGTGCGGGTGATGTTTCAACCAATCAACCGTTGAATCCACGCTATCGCATATACCACAGATGTCTGAATCAGGATAGAGCCCGGTAATCATCTGCGATAAGCGTTTTACTGCCAGGTGTTCGTCTTCAACGATTAATATCCGCATTATCAATATAGATTAATGGTAAATGAATTGTAAAAGTATTCGTATCCTGTGTAATTTTAAGCTCTTTATTCGTTAGATACTTAATACGCTCATTTAGGTTTTTCAAACCCATTCCTGAGTCAGAACTATTCTTCTTAGGGTAATAAGTATTTGAAATAATAAGGTATTGTCCATTTAAACTGATACTTAGTTTTACTTTTTTGGTGCTCGAAATCATATTGTGTTTAAAAATATTTTCTACCAACATTTGAACAGATAGCGGAATTAACATGGCATCAGTCTTTTCCACCTCAGTTATTTCGTATAAGAAGTTATCGCCAAAGCGAATTTTTTGAAGGTATATGTATCGCCTGACAATACTTAATTCCTCTTCAATTGGTATAAGTTCTTTGTTCTTTAATTGAAGTAAATCTCTGTAAAAACATGAAAGTTCATTGGTGAATTTTTTGGCCGATTCCACATCCAACTCAATCAGTGAAGTTAAAGCATTCAGGCTGTTAAAAAGGAAATGTGGATTAACTTGCGTTTTTAGTGATTCATACTGCAATTGTAAAGCCTGACGTTTCAACTGCTCACGGTTTTCAACTTCTCTGCGCCAGGCAATGAAAAAAGACCGGGCATAGAACCACATGGCAATTAGGTAGAAGATACCAAACTCAATTAACATCATATTACCAAAGAACTCCCAGAATTTTTCAATTGCTATGCCCCTTATAATAATATGCCAAAACCAGTTAACCGATAGAATGGCTATGGTGCAGTATATTGTTGAGGACACTAAAACAATTAAAAGGCTTTTAACCGGTTCTGTAATCCATGCCACATATTTATACTCGAGCCATCCAAAGACAAATCCGAAGCTAAATAAGCTATAGCCTAATAGTAAACTGTAACCAGCATTGTGAACCAGTAATTTAGTATTTAAAAGGCAGGATGGGCATGAAAACCCCATAAATATCAGCCCGATCAGGATTGATGATAAACCAAACCAAAGAAAGATGATCAGTTTTTTTCTGGAACTGTGTTTTTGCTTATTTGGATTGCTATAGATGCTCATGAATCTGCATTTGATGAACTAAAGATAGGGATTAATATGGATGCTGCTATTTTACAGCAATACACTTGTCAAGCATTTTTTTGTTGTGATTAGCTCCCCAATCAGGCCAAAGCGGATTGTCATTTTTGACACTAGCAAATAGTTCAGCAGCCTTTTCGTAAAGTGGTTTAGCTTTTGTTTTACCTCCTCCAAATATCTTTGGTGTATGGTATACATTATTGGCACGGCAATAGTAAATACGAGGATTAGAAGCATTAAGTTGTTCGGCTTTAGCCAATGCCTCATTGGATAAGCTTGAGTATTTGTACCCACGTATTGGACTGGTAATACGTACCGAGTAGATTAATGCCTGCAATGTATGTACTTCCGATTCATCAGACTTGGTTTTTAGTAATACATCCAGTTCAGCTTGTGCCATATCCAATTGATGATCAATGGAGTCGGCATCTTTCATAAAGTGTGTTGTGCGAGTATAGGCATAAGCTACATAGTACGTCGGCAGCCATTTGTCTTTCTCAACATTGGCGATGCGTTTAAAACTAGCTGCCAGTTGGTTTATCTCTTCTACATTGATCGATTTGTAAAGTTTATCAATGTTCTGTTTCATAACTGCTTCGTAATCGCTGGCGTAAGCCGAAGTCATGATCACTAAAGTGAAAAGGAAAAATAAAGTTTTCATAGTCATATAATTTATGTTAGAAATTAATTTTTAAGTGATATAAATATGCCCAGGAATAAAAACTGCTTGATATCAGGCAGAATAGGCATCTGCACAAACTCACCGTTATTGGCTGGGGAAGGTATGTTTCGATATCCCACCAGGTGATCGCGTCCAAGAAGGTTTGAAAAAGAAAAATGAACAATGGTCTCATGATCACCTAAAGTTGTCAGGTAACTAAAGTTTACACTCAAATCATTATAAACGGGTGCCTTTCGACTCATGAAGGAAGTGTCACCGGCTTGGTGATACGACCGTCCCGATGCTACCAGCCAGGTGGCTCCGATCTGTGTATTAATGGCACCTAAAAAGTACTTGCCAACAGCAGAAAAGGTGTGTTCTGAGATAAAAGATGGAGTAGCAGCGGTGGGATAAAATTTATAGTCACGCTCCGTGTCGATGTACGAATAAGACAACCAATAGTCAGTATATTTGAATGTTTCGCGATCTCTGAAAAAGACGTCAATTCCTTTAGCATAACCACTGCCATCATTATTAATATCGCTCAACAGATAGTTAAAGTCAGTGTTATAACGAATCAGTTGCTGATAATCTTTGTAATAGGCTTCAATTCTGAATAGTCGGTTTTTAATTGATCCTGTCTGGTATCCAATAAGGTAGTGAATAGCTTTTTCGAATTGTAATTCAGAAGTAAACTTCAGGTAATCGTTTACAGGGTTTTGGAAGTAGTGGCCCCAGGCAGCCGTCATATGACTGTTTTTGCCCGTTTTGTAGGCCATTGAAAAGCGCGGTGAGAGACTTGAAGCCTGCAGGTATGTAGAGTGCTCATAGCGCAGTCCCGGACGAATTGCAAGTTTTGCTGATAATCGGATTTCGGGCTCAATAAATGCACCAATGATATGGTCATTAACATTAGCATCAAAAAGTAAGGGTTCGGTCAGGTGTTTATATTTTTGATCGTAGAGGGTAAAAGCATCCGACAGGCCATAGTTTAACTCAATGGCATTAAATATAGGCTGATTAATGGCCAGGCGTGCTTCGATATTTAGTTCCTTGTCCAGAGTTCGATTTGGACCGGCCAGTTGACGATTTTGATCCATGGTAGTTGCCAGTCCGGCTTTTAAGCAACTGTTATTGAATACAGGAACAGTATAACTCATATTAATATAACCGGTTCCTCCTTCAGTATCGATATTAGTGGTATAATCACCAATCTGAGTGTTAAATTCCTGAACACCATAATCAAAGGTCGAGAAGAGCTTAAATAGTGCACCCTGATCGTTTTTCTGCCGATGCATCAGGTTCAGATTGACTGCCTCAACCGGCTTCACCCAATCCAGACGATTGTTAGCCATGTTAAAATATGGAGCGAGGTTGGTATAGCTCATTCCCAAAGAAGTGGATCGATTTGGCTTACACCAGGTTTTGGATGCTTCTGTACCGACTGACATTAATGAGATGCTTGTCAATTCTTCAATAGCAATATCATTCGATTCTAATATCAATATGGATGAAAGCGCCTGACCATATTCAGCCGAATAGCCACCCGTACTGAAAACCGTTCCGCTAAACAGGCTGGGAGCAAAGCGTCCGCGTGTAGGTAAATCGGGTACCTTAGAGTAATAAGGTTTGGCAGCCAGTAAACCATCTACATGAACTTTCGTTTCTGCAGCTTCTCCACCTCTCACTAACAAACGTCCGTCATCAGAAGCTGTTTGAACACCCGGCAAAGTCTTTAAAGCGCCATTGATGTCGCCCAGCGAACCGGCAGTAGTGTAGATATCGAGCGGCTCCAATACGGTAGCACGTTTTTTATCACCGGCGCTAAAGGTTCCGGCTGTAATGGTTACAGCATTGAGACTGGTAACACTTTCTTTCAGGATTACCTGAATGTTATCTTTGATTTGATCAACAGCAATTTCTTCCGCTTTATAGCCAATATAGCTCACGATCAGGGTTTGCGAATTATCGGCTTTCAATTCAAAATGACCATCGGTATCACTGATGGTTCCATCGTAGGAGTTTTTTATAGTTATATTGACACCAACCAAAGGACTGTTGTCTTTGGCTGTTACTCTTCCACTGATAGTTCTTTGTGCGTGTACACTCAGACCATGTATCAGTAATATCAGGATAATGGTGGTTAGTTTGATTTGCATCGTTCAATTCGTTTATAGTTGATTGACGATTCAAATTTGCTGCAAACAAACAAGCCTTAAAAAATAATGATGACGAGTTGTCGGATTAGGGTGATGAGTTGTAAAATAAAACCAGCTGAGTCTAAATGGTTTTATTCTCCAGTTCAATTTTATACATATTAAGTGTTAATAATTTTCTCATAATGAGCAGATATTCAAATGGTATGCAATGATTCGTATATGCAAAGTAAGCAATTGCGGGCTTCAAGTTTATCAAACCGATATAATTTTGAAGCGGGCTGCAACATTTGATTTTACTAGTCCCTTGCTTATTTTTTTATACATTGTTGGCATTTCGTTGTTTATAACTAAACTATAAAAAGTCAACTACCTACACCGCACGACGTATTCACATATTGTGGTGTAGGTAATTACAAAGCTCTTCACAAGACATGTCCACACAAAAAATACGTGTACTATAAGACATATAGCTATTTATTTTTTTTACCCGCAGCCATTTCTGCTTTTATCAACGCAAGTGTAACAGCATATCTAAAGCGGTATAAAGAGTAAGTAGCGCCCGAAATGGCATCTACCTCCCACATTTCCTGTTTTTCTAAAAGTTGTTTTTCCATATCAGGATATGCAATGGCAGGGGATGTACCTGATTTACTCATTTGCTCGTTGTATTTCTTATCCGATTTTTTATCGTCGCCATTCTTATGTATCTCGTTATATTTTACTGATGTAATTTTTTGATCCACAATGGAAAGTTCTACCATATGCTTGTAATCATATGCATCGTAGGGTGACTCTCCAATATAAGTGCCATTCGCAGCATACTGTGGCAAAACCGGCAAATTATAGGCATTGATTAGTTTCCGGAACATAGTGTCTACATCGCTTATAGAGTGTGTTTCCAACACAAAATGCAAGTTCTTAAAGTCTGCTTTAAAATATTCGTTTTCGGGCATATATTTTTTTATATCATCTAAGCTTCCGTCTTCGTTACAGTCTTGTTCCATCGAAACGCATGAAAAAAGTATCCCATGTAAAAGGATGAAAAAGATTAATTTGGTATTCATAATGTCGATTTTATAGTTTAAATATTCATGTCTAAATTAATATCGTCAAAATTTTTAGCTGCAAGTCTCTAAAATATTATCACTTATTTTTTATCAATATGCATTTCATCTCCTCCCAATGAATGCCAACGTTCGGCAATAAGAAACGTAAGTGATTTCGAAGCTCTTACCTATTAAGTTGCACTGAGCCAAATCTCTGAATTGTTTTTATCTTTTCCTTTCAAAAGCCAAATCAAAGATTTGGCGGTGTTCACCGAAGCTATGGCCTGACCAAAACATTGCGAATCCCGAAATGCGCTATGGCAGCGTGTTAGCTGTAGTTTTATTTTCTTAATAATATTGGAATAATTAACTCGGCTGTTACTGGTTTTCCAGCCTCCAGTCCACATTCCCACTTACCTATGCTTCTTAATATCTTATCTAATTGATTCTCAATCATTGTCTGTTCTATTGAAGGCTTATAGTAATTACCATAGGTGCCGTTGAAATAGAATTCTCCGTTAATATCAATAATTACCCTTGCATTTATTAAATACGAATCCCCAATACTCATAAAATATTCTGGAAGTATTAGACTTTCGTTAACAATTTCATTTATAGCTTTAAAATCAAGAGAATTTTGGGGTAGAAAATCACAGTTAGATACATATTCAATTCCATCTCTACTTTCTATTAATCTTTTCGAAGGTCTTTGTAATGGGTAATCTACGGGATTTAATACAAGTTTTTTGATAAAGTCATAATTATAATATTTCTCTTTTTCTTTATTGTAGCGCCATCCAAATATTTGACCACGTACTTTTCCTTCCTTTACAGGGACATAGAACTCTCCGCAAATGGATACTTCATAATTATTGCTTCCTAGATAATCTAGTCTATCCAACGCTAAAATCCACTCAGTATTTGGTTTAAAATGGTCAATATATGGTCTACATTCATTCCCATTGTCTCCCCAAACTACTATTGTGTCATTGAGCTCAATACCTCGCAGCTTTTCAATGATTAAAAATTTCATTGAATGTGGATTCATAGGCAAACCATGAGTTCCAATTGAATCATATTCAATGACCTTCCCGTAAACCACAATGTCTGTTGCCTGATTTGAATAAACAAAACCTCCCAAATAGCCACAGTCACAAGCTTTTGTATGTGAACTTACAATACAAATTAAGACTGCTAATATGGTAAGTACTTTATTCATTCCTTAATTTCATTTTATATTCATGGTTAATGCAAATTACAGCCAATGGTTTGGCTGCATGGCGCTGTAGCAGATTTGCGTTGAGATTGTCCGTCCGAGAGGACGAGACTATCGAGGCGGGAATCTGCCCAACCCAAACGAGCCGGACCCCTGCTATGCATTATGTGCGGCATGTTGTAGCCTGTGCTTTATTCTGAATAATTATTAATTAAAAACTTCTATTAACCTACTAAACTTGTCTTAATAACTTTTTCTCAACGAAATCTATCTCATCATTAAGTCTAGAATGAACACCTAAGGTGATAATTGGTAACAACAACAAAATTCCAACAATAATTAAAGGATCAATTAGAAAAGAAACAGATGTTGTAATTAGAAATATTACTGAAATAAATACGTATAATTTATAGGTGTCAACATATATTTTCAACTTAGTACAGTTTTCTTCTTTCAATAATTCTAAGCGCATGTTAAATCGAAATCTTAATGGCATTTCTGATTTAAACTCATGTGCTAAAATTAAGTCCGAATAATAAATCAAATGAGTTGATTTTAATTGTTCGACATTACTTTTCTTATACTTATTCTGCAATAAGTTAGATAATTTGTAAAATTTGTCTCGTTGATAACTATATTCTTTTTTCATACATGTCCTAAGAAATTATATGTATTTGTCTGAATTTACTTTGATACTCATTATTAGGGTTAATAAACATATTACATTCGTTCAGCTGACTCCTATATGACAGTTAATCCAAACAATTTTGAAATGAATAAGAATCGAAATGTGCAATTGCTATGAAAATCTATTTTGAGGTGATAACACTTCTTAGTCAACAAAATTTGCATCTCATCCTCTTTGTTATTTGATTTTTCGATTCATTTTTTTAGATAAACACAATTTGCTGTTGCATTCTTATTTTTTTAATTCTCAATTAAGACAAATGAAAGGCACCAGTATTACCTGATGCCTGAAATCCAATATTTTCTACAATTTAATAAACTTAACCTGTCCAAGGTTATTTCCATACCTGATCTTTAAAAAGTAAATTCCGCTATTTAAATCAGCAACATTGAGAGTTATTTGATCTGAGTAGGGCAGGCTTACTTGTTTTTTCACATTGCTGTATGTATCATAAATATATACATTAAGGTCTTTTATTTTGCTTTGCTCCGGCAAAAAATTAAACCTAATATTAAAAGAACTTACTACTGGGTTAGGTGATATTTCAACTTTTTCCACTGAAAAAGCAGGCATTTCATTAAGGGAGGTTGGTGTTGAAGAAATATCAACTCCATTTTCATTGTAAATGCCGACACCCCCTGTTGTACCAATCCATTTATTACCCTTCTCATCTATGGCAAAAGAACGACACCAACTTGCAGGTAGGCCGGAATTTTCCATTGTATAATGTTCGTAATAAGTACCTGTGAATTTTGTCATTCCATTACTCCCTGTAAACCACTTATCATTTTCATTTCCTGGATGCATTTCACCTCTCCAGCCAAATCCAAGGTGTGAATGTATATTCCATGATATATCATCGAATTCTATAACTTCCATATTGGTATATATCCACTTAGTCTGGTTCTTGTCAATTGAAATAGCATTGATATTATCAATATTGACACCTGAATTAGCCGTGTTTAAAATCTCCCAATCTGAATTATCAAATTTTGCAATACCACTTCCTCCGGTTCCAAACCATTTTACACCATCGGAATCAATTTCAACGCTACCGACATTATTTGATGGTAATTGGGAGTTATCAGTATTAAAAGTAGTCCAGTTTGTTCCATCAAATCTTAAAACACCTTCTCTGGAAGTTATCCAGATATCTCCGTTTGTAGGGTCTACATCTACATCTCTAATTATTGCAAAAGGCAATGGTGAATTGGTGTGATCTAACATACTCATGTTCTGGCCATCAAACTTACCAAGGCCACTATTAGTTGCAAGCCATACATTTCCATCGAGGTCGGATGTTATTGATAACACCTGCGTTAGGTAAAAGTCTGAATTTTTTCCGGTAAAATTTATCCAATCTGAACCGTCAAACCTGGCAGCTCCATGATTTGTACCAAACCATTTGTATCCATTGTTATCTATGTGAATATCATAAACCAGTGCATCCGGTAACCCTGATGTTGCTGTTTTATAATGCTGTGAAGTCGATTGGTCAAAATACACAATGCCATCATTGGTGCCAATCCAAAAATCCCCGTTATTAACAACTTCTATTGTTTCAACCTCTTTTCCAGATAGTTCCGGAATATATGGATAAATATTCCTCCCATTGTCATCATATTTACAGATGCTTCCGCTTCTAAGCCCAAACCACTTGGTGCCAGTCTGGTCAATGGCAAGACATTTCGGTGTATCTGATGAAACCATGGATACAATACCCTGATCAATTTTGTAAACACCGGTGTTTAAATTAAACCATATGCTTTTATCTATATTTACGATTAGATCAAAAACATAATCAGAGGGTAATGCTGTGTTTGAGGAATTATATGTAGTCCATTGATTATTGTCAAGTTTTGTAATACCTCTGCCAAAGGTTGCAAACCATATTGTATTGTCACTATCTACCACAATGTCTGTAATATTAGTTGGATGTCCCAAATTTTGGTTATTATATCTAACCCATTGTGAATCATCAAACATTGCGCACCCGCTATTTTGTGTCCCAAACCATTTATTGCCCTGGTTGTCTATTGCTACTGACCTAACAATATTATCAGGAAGCTCATTTATGTAAACAGTCCAGTTTGAATCGTCATAAGAAGTAACTCCATTCAATGTTGCAAACCATTTTTTTCCATTTTCTTCGATGGCAATAGATTGAACACGATTATCACCCAGGCCTGAATTGGTGCTTGTGAAGAGTTCTTGTTCACCGGTTGCTTTATTAAGTCTAATCACACCCCCATCTGTTGCCAGCCAAAGATATTCACCCTCTTCTTTAACATCAACAACTTCATGTGTGGCAGTAATACTAATCCATTGTTGTTGTGCAAATAGATTACAGTGAATCAAGAAAAAAGAAAATAGTGTAAAAAGCTTTGTCATTATTATAGTTTTATTAAGGTTGCTATGTTAAATATAGAATTTATCATTTACCAATGATAATTACATGTATTCTTTGTCCGTCACATTATTGGCTACGGCTCGGCTATGAAGCGTGTCGTTCTTTTATCTTTTCTTTTAGGTTTTTCTTTACTAAATTTTCAAATTCCTCTTCAGGGAGCTTAAAGTCTTCACGTTCATATAATTCAAAATGTCTTATGTATTCATATTTTCGTGAGATTTCGTAGGCAAATGATATTTTCCTCATTTTTTCAGGATGGGCACATAATCTTCGATGTTTAACTTTTCTGTTGAGTCCGTATTTTTTGTCAACAAGTTTGATTTTCTCGTTCAGTAACTCAATTCCAATTGTGTCATTATTAAGATTAAATGATTCAAGACTGTCTAATGAAATTGTCATTTGTCTCAATTCTGCATATGCTTGAGAATACCAATGATTAAACAACTCATATCTTAAATTCTCACTATCAACTGTAATAACAATGTCAAGATGTCCAGGAAAGAATTTTGAACCTTTTCTTGAAGTATAAGATGTCTGAGCCAATAAGTTAAATTGAATAAATCCTATAATAAGGAATATCAGAGTTCTTTTCATTACTAGTCGATTTAGCTTAATTATTGATACTTCGTTGTTAATAGTTTCCATCTGGGCATTCTGTATGCACACCAACGGTTGGCCGCATGGCGCTGTAGCAGATTTGCGTTGAGATTGTCCGTCCGAGAGGACGAGACTATCGATGCGGGAATCTGCCCGACCAAAACCCCACCGGCTCTGCTATGCGCTATGGCGGCGTGTTAGCCATTGTGATTTTTTTCTTCTTTTGATTTTCCCTAAATAGATTTTCAAATTCTTCAATATAATTTCTTTTTTCTCTATAAATCTGGAAGTTGGTCATTGCTATAAAACCAACAAAGATTAATAAAAAACTACCCAACAATTCTAAGTCAAAGCCTGATGTAATAAATTGATAAATAGCTATAATTGGAAGGACAATTAAACTAATCAATATCATTGTAGTCATGCTGTCTGATAGTTCTACTTTCCCATTAATAATAACTTGACTATCATTTTTGTAAATCTTTCCATTTAGTTCAGAGAAGTCCGTTACTCTAAACCAATCTCTGTCAAGCCATAACTTGAATGTTGTTCTTTCTATTTCACCTTTAAATTCAGATTTTTTTGTGTTAACGTACTTTCGCTTAAATGCTGTCACAAATTCATTGGAATTCAATGGACAATCAATCTCGATATTTCGTTCGAATTTTAGAAGTTTCTTTATTGTCATACGAATGTGTGTTTTTTCATAATGGCTAACGGCCTGCCGCCTGCTATGCTTTATTGCGGTTTGTTAGGCATTGTTATTTATCACCACTGTTTTGGCAATGAAATCATGTAAAGCTCGTCTTTTTTTGTTAGTTAACATTGTTACTACTTCAATGATAAACCAAGCTAGACTGACATAACTCAACATCACTGATTCATGAGCAATATCGATTTCACTGTAGTGTCCAATCTTAATTGTCACGATAACTAATTTTATTAGTACCAATATTTGAATAAATAAAGGTATACTGTCACGTAATAATGCTTGTAATAAACTTAGTCCCTTTTCCTCTGACACATCAACAACACTAACTTTCATTATTCGCTTACCGACAGTTTGGCCATATTTCCAATGAAGTAGAATGCTATATGCAAAATACATTGTATAGCTAATTAGTAACCAAGGAATCACGATAAATAGGCTTTTGTCTGGCTTTAAAAATATGAAATCGAATAGTACAAATGGAAGTAATATAATTCCATCGAAAAAGCCAGCCCAGAATCGGCCTGAAAATGTGTTGTATTTGTTGTCCATTTATATTTTGTTTTACTTGGTTTAATAATGCCTAACGATTAGTATATGAAGCGTGGCCTGTCGATAGGCGGCTATGACTTCATATACAGTGTTATCTACTTTTTTCTCTTTTAATTATCTTATCGTTTTTCAAATCGAATACAATTGGGCTTCCTTTCTTTTCAGGGGTCCATCCATCTTCAAGTGCTTGCCTAATTATCAATTCCGCATCTTTAGGTTTCACTATTTTTAAATTCAAACCCTCGACATTTGGAAACTCAACCCAATAGTCATTAATATCTGTATCAAAGTAAACTTCAATTTTCTGACCTTTAACATTCTCTTTTTCTGCAACGAACGCATTATACCCATCATTTGGCCCTACTAACCATCTGTATTGAGTGTTATCAATATTGATTATTCTTGATTTCTTTTTCGGTAAAGCCATAATTCATTAATCACAATAAGCTATCAGTCCAAAGTTGTCTTTTGTGGCACTAGAAACAATTTTGAATAGTTTGCTGACTGCTTTTATTTTTAGTTCGCCTTCTCTCACTTCAGGATACGTGGCTAAAATCAAATCGTACAAGCCCAAAGTTGAATCCTTGCTTAACCTAAAATCCGACCAGAAATCGAATTTTTCAGATATTAGATTTCTCTTCTTTAGATCCTCAAAGTCACTCAATTCTAAACCGTCAATCCTTACCATTCCGATCTTTTCAGGCCAATCAGGTTTTGGTGTATCATCTGATATTTTGTAAAAGTCTAACATTTGATCTTATTGTAGATAACTTGTTTTTATCATGCAATGCATGTTATTTCAAATATAGAAAAAGTTTAATGCAATAATACATACCTATATGGCATGTATAATGGTACTATTATGTTTGTTGTATATTCTAATATGTATTGCATGACTGATTACTTTTTTTTCATTATTATAAAAAAATTTGCTGTACCACCCCCTTATATCCAATCCACGCTTCACTTGGTAGGGCAACTTAAACCATTAACCAAAACAGCTATATATTGCTATGCATTTAGCCTTGGTAATTATTTCCGATTAGTGTATGCGAAATTAGAAGTTTTGTTGAGGTGCGCAAATAATGTTTAACAAAAGTTTCTGGAGTTTAATCAAAATATTTGCAATAGAGGGCAGACCAGGCACTACCATAAACTTACAGAGCAACCCCACTTTTATGCTGAGCAACCTCACTTTTATGCTGAGCAACCTCACTTTTATGCTGAGCAACATATAAATGACTCGGAGCGATGCCACTTTTATGTTGAGCAACATATAAATAGCTCAGAGCAACGCCACTTTTAGGAAGAATGGTATATAAATGGCAATGAGCAATTATGTTTTTTCGTCAATTGCTATGTAAATTAATAGAAGTATCATCTAAGTGGTGTTTTTCATTCTTTTGTTTGTTAGGAGTAGGGAAAATCATTATTTATTAATAATGATCAAGAGGGGGAGAGCCTTGTTTAAGTTTGTTTGTGAAGTGTGTTTGCGATAATTTGATGCTTCTATTGGCTTAATAATAGGGTGTTAGTGGTGTAGTAGTGTTTTTTCTTCTTATGCATATTTGTATAGGTAATTTTTAGATGATGGCATCTGATGCGATCATTAGTTTTTTTCTTGGTATCAATAAAAAAATGTTTGCTTACTATTTGATCTTTTAAAAGCATTACATATCTTCATAATTGTTAATCATTAAACCCTCAAAAATATGGGATATAATAAAGGAATAAACGATCGTATGGAATACTATCGTTTGGTTATTTGGAACTCGCATGAGGATGAAACCATCCGTTCGCGTTTCGAACCGTTCGGCATTGATGAAGAACGTCACCTTGCCAATAAAGCTTTATTCAACGAAGCCAGTGATCTGATTGCTAAAAATGAATCGGAACATGCCGAATGGCGAAAGGCCAGCGACGTTTTTAGTGCAACTCAGGATTCGGCCCGCAGAAAGAAGACTAAGATTGCTCAGTTTCTCAAATTCTGGTACGATGCCGATTCGCCGGAAGCCATTGATCTTGGACTGTACAACAACAAAATCAGTAAGTACAGCGATTTAATGAAAACGGGTCGTCAATTCTATTCAGTGTTATTAGCCAACGAGGCTATCTTAACCAAGTTGATCCCGTTTGGTTATACGACTGAGTCTATTACTGCCGATCAGAATGAACTCCTGTCGCTGGATAATTTACGCCAGAAACGCGAACAGGAAAGCGGTGATGCACAAGTGTCCACCAAAGAGCGCAATGCCAAGCTCGATGAACTGGATGAACGTGTTTCAGAGATGGTACGTTTGGCACGCCTGATCTTCCAGGACGCCGAGGCTCAATATCTCGAAAAACTTGGTGTCGTAGTTCGCTCATAATTAGGATTCCGGGATGCAATTTATGGGCTTCAATGTTGCAAGTGTTAAGCCTTTGGCATCCCGTTTTATAAGTCTCAACCTTTTCCAAAGTTTAAAACTTTGGAAAAGGTTTTTTAATTAACTCCCCAATTCCCCAGTTCCTCAATTCCCCTCTTATACCAAATGCGATCCTTATGTGCGGTTTTTGGTATTAGCACATATGGTTATCACCAATAGCCAGGTACGTCAATTTATTTTTAGAGGTCAGTAGTTAAATACCTATAGTAAAATGGCCTGTACTGATCAGTTTTAGTGCGTTGGCCAGTCAAAAAGGCGGGCCGGCGATGGCTTGTGGGATGAAGCTTCTTTTTGACTAGACCTTTTTGTTTATCTTTTTGTGGCAATGACAAAAAGTAAAAGCCCGATCCGGCTTGAGGATCATATAATACTATGGTTTATTTAAAATAGGGTAACTATCTACTGACCTCTGTTTATTTTTATATCACCGATAAATAGCTATTTTCACGCTTTAATTTATCGAATATGCAAAATAAGGTAATCATTATAACAGGTGCTTCATCGGGAATTGGATTGGCATGCGCGCGTGAATTTGCACAAAGGGGCGCCAAGTTAGCTTTAGCTGCTCGTAGTGCCGAAAAGTTGGTAGAGATTGAGCATGAACTTAAAACTAATGGTACTGAGGTTATTTCAGTAAAAACAGATGTAAGCATTGAGGATGATTGTAAACACTTGATCAGTGAGACCCTGAGAGCTTTTGGGCGAATCGATATCTTAATGAATAATGCAGGTATTTCGATGCGGGCCGCTTTTCAGGATGTTGAATTAAGTGTGCTTAAACAACTGATGGATGTTAATTTCTGGGGAACTGTTTATTGCACAAAGTATGCTTTACCATCTCTATTAGAAAATAAAGGATCGGTGGTTGGTGTATCGTCCATTGCCGGATTTATTGGCTTGCCTGGCCGTACAGGATATTCGGCTTCTAAATTTGCGATGCATGGCTTTTTAGAAACCATCCGTGTTGAAAATTTGAAGAAGGGCTTGCATGTTTTAATTGCTGCGCCCGGTTTCACCGCTTCCAACGTGCGTAAAGCAGCTTTAACTGCGGACGGCAGCAATCAGGGTGAGACTCCTCGTAAAGAAGAAAAGATGATGAGCGCCGAAGAAGTAGCCATTCATTTGGCCAAGGCCATCATAAAACGTAAGCGCACTTTGGTTTTAACATTTGTAGAAGGTAAGCTGACTGTATTCTTAAGTAAATGGTTGCCAAAGTTGTTAGATAAGCTTAGCTATAACCATATGGCTAAAGAGCCGGATAGTCCGGTAAAATAATTATTCAACCTGCTCAACTTTTGTATGATAAAAACAAATCGAATAACAATAATTATTACTTTGTGTTTCCTGTATTCGTTTTTATCGGGTATGAGTGGGTGTTATCCGCTTCATAAAATAGAAAAAGGTTCGATCTTTAAGATGAGAGATGGTTATCCGGTCGTTAAGAATGATTCGCTATATATACATTTACTTATAGCCTTCGAGCATCGGGTTTTCAATGATTACTATGATTATACTATAAAACCGAAGGCTGTTACAGAGAACAAAAGTTTATATTTTAAATCACAAAGCTTTATTGGTGATTCGCTGAAAAAGGAGGGAGTGTTGGTTGATGATTTTTTTGGAGGCATCTATGAGTATGTTGACACAATTAATATTGAAAAGTTAGCAAGCAAAGAATTCGAAATTGCACTGGAGCACTATCTTGTACATCATAAGAAACCTGAACATCGAAATAAAATAGATTTCGATGATTATGTGATTTATTCCTGTTTAAATGAATAGCTAAAAATAAGAGGACAGCCTCTTCGTATCTAAACGTCACGTTTCAGACTATAATTATTTCTTTGGCCAGAGCAGATTTGTAATCTGTGCTAAACCATGACGTAATTTGAGAACAAGGCACGAATTGCAAATTCGCGCCAGCTAGGGCTTTTGAAGGTTATCTAATCTACACGACATATAACGATTAAAACAAACAAGGCTGTTTCTTACACGAAACAGCCTCATTTGTTTTATAATAATATATGCACTGTGCACCAAGCACTGCGTACTAGATATTTACAATCAACCTACTTCACTAAAAAGTCAAATAGTAATTTATCTTCAATATAACCTTTTAATCGATCGTTAATGGATACAGGACCTACACCTGCCGGAGTACCAGTGTATATGAGATCACCAATTTTTAAAGTAAAATACTGGGATACGTGAGAAATGATCCGGTCAATCGGAAAGATCATATGACTGGTATTTCCAATCTGTACCGTTTCGCCGTTTTTTTCCATATGGAAATTAATATTTTGAATATCTCCAAACTTGTTTTTGTCGATAAACTTTGACAAAACAGCTGAACCATCAAAAGCTTTGGCTTTTTCCCATGGTAATCCTTTGCTTTTTAGTTCCGATTGCAGATCACGCGCTGTAAAATCCACTCCCAAGGCTATTTCATCGTAATAACGGTGTGCAAATTGGGGAGCAATGTTTTTACCAATACGGTTAATTCGAATCACTAATTCCACCTCATGATGAAAATCTTCTGCGAAATCAGGTATAAAGAATGGCTTGTTTTTAAGCAATAAGGCCGAATCAGGTTTAGCAAATATTACCGGTTCGCTTGGCATTTGATTATTAAGCTCCTCAATATGCTTTACGTAGTTACGACCAACGCATAAAATCTTCATGACTGATTATTTATTGAAGTTACGCAGTTTGATATTAGTCAGAACCTTCTTGGTAAACAACGGAAAATCACCATTCATCATCCAACCATAGTATGAAGGATCTTTACTAAGAACCTCCTCAACACTTTTACCTTTGTATTTACCAAAATTAAATACTTCAACTCCCTTGTCGTTAAAAATGATGCGGCCAATAAAGTCTGCATTACGATTAAACGAAGAGAAGTCATTCAAAAATTCAATGTTGTTCTCCAATTCTTCATAACGATCCAACTGGGCTTTTAATACTTCGTAGGTTGCTTTAGTATCTGCCTCAGCTGAGTGCGCGTTGTTTAAATCTTTATCGCAGTAGAATTTATAAGCTGCTCCTAAGGTGCGCTTCTCCATTTTATGGAAGATGGTTTGCACATCAACAAACTTGCGTTTTTTCATATCGAAATCAATTTCCGCACGGATAAATTCTTCAGCCAGCAATGGCACATCAAATTTGTTGGAGTTAAAACCTGCAATATCACATCCTTCCATAATCTTGGCCAGTGATTTTCCAAGTTCTTTAAATGTTGGTGCATCTTTTACATCTTCATCATAAATCCCGTGAATTTCAGAAGTTACTTTGGGAATTGGCATTTCCGGATTGACTTTATAGCAAAGGGATTCTTCTGAGCCATCAACATTTACTTTTAAAATAGCTATTTCAACAATGCGGTCTTTTGCAATATTTATACCTGTCGTTTCAAGATCAAAAAATACAATTGGATTTTTAAGATGAAGCTTCATATTCTAGTGTAATTTTAATAATCAATGATCGGCAAAAATAGCGAAAACGAGGACTAATCCTTAGAAACTGTTTAAGTTTTATCCTTTGGTTTATTTAGATGAGTTTTCTTCTAGTTTTGGAACAACAACAAGGCGAATTCTATCTGCAATAGATTCGTATCTGTTGTCCGGAATAATGATTTCATCCATTAATGGCTCTATGTCATCGTGTTCAATATGAATTTGATAAGTTCCGGCAGTTAATGCCACTATAAAATCGGCTGAATCTTTGCTAACCTTGTAGGTTCCTATTAGATTATTTAGCGTATCAGTAACACTTACCTGAGGTTGAAAATCAGGAATTTGAATCTTCCTGTTCTTTCTTAATCGAATTTCATATTTAATAACAGCATTATAGGGATCGGTTCCTTTAAAAACCATTTTATAAATATCGTATTTACCAATACCTTCGGGACGAATTGCAGAAACATAAGCAAAGCGATTGTCTTCAACCCATGAAATATTGTAATTATTGTAGGTGTCATTTATCGGATAACCCATGTTGATTGGTTTGCCCCATTCTTGCTTTGTCGGGTTCCAATCGGCATAAAACAAATCGTATCCACCCATTGATTGTTCATTATCAGACGAAAAAAAGATACGATTACCATTAGCAGATAATACAGGAAAATTTTCGTTGTATTTGGAAGAGTTTATCTGGCCGGGAAGTAAGCGGGCTTCACCCCAATAACCAGTTGGTAGTTTTATTGCATAGTATATGTCTGTATTACCAATCTCATTTTCAGATGCAAATAAAACGGTATCTTTTCCTTCGGTCATCCATACACCATATTCAGCACCTCTTGCATCCAAAGGTGGTCCAAAATCCATTAGTGGTTCAAATCGATATCTTCCTTCATAAGAAGAAAAACCCATGGTTTCATCTCCATCACGATTGTGGAATGCAAATAACTGCGCACCGTCAGGTGATATGCCTGCAACCATTTCATCATAAATTGAATTAATCTGAGAACCAATGGTTTTGCCTTTCGTGAAATCAAGCCTCGCTTTTTCAGCCACACAAATATTATAGTAATAGATTCCGGCATAACTATTATAACGTTTATCCGATGCATAAAAAAGAGTGTGCTCATTCGAAGTTATAAAAGGACTAACCTCATTTCTCGGTGTGTTAATCGTTTTTCCAAGGTTAATAAACGAAACATCAACAGGTTTACCCATCAGGTTTTGTGCATTAACTATATTTTGCTTTAGCGTTGATAATTTACTGAATAGCTCTGTGTTGTTGGAAAGATGAGGTTCCACATTGGTTAGAATCTGACTGGCATCGTCAAACTTATGTGCATGAAATAACGCAATTGCTTTATTAAGTTTTGCCTCGTAATTGTTTGGTTTTAATTGAATAAGGCGATCGATATAGGGTAAAGCTTCTTCTCGCAAGGTATTGTCACTAAGGTAACAATCAATAATTTTCTTTAATAAATCAATATTGTCTTTGTCTTTGCGCCAAACACGAATATAATCTTTACGGGCTTTTTCGTAATTGTGATATTTGTAAAACTTGCCTGCTCGTTGCTCGTATTTTTTTTGTGAATAAGCATTGCAAAATAACAGAGCTAATAAAGTGATGGTAAAAAAGCGATTCATACAGCATTTAGGTTATTAACTTTAAAGAAAGTAAATTTTGGGTTAATTACATTAGTATTTTGACGAAAGATACAGACTGTTCGATGAGAGTAACCTGTTGTTATTTATTACGATGGATGCAGCTGAACAAACACACCTTGTACTTGTTAACAACTTAAAGCATTCTTATAACTATGAAGAGAAGACAATTTATTAATTTAATTGGAGTTGGAGCTGCTGCAGCTTGCACAGGGACAGCTAAAACCGAAACCAATAGTGATAAAGAAAATAAGGCACTTAAAACTTCACCAATTACAGGACATTTTTTTCCGGCCTTGCCATATAATTACGACGCTTTAGAGCCTCATATTGATGCAACCACGATGGAATTGCATTACGATAAGCATCACCGTGGATATTTTAAGAAGTTTACCAACGCTATTGAAGGGACTTCGCTTGAAACAACATCAATGCCTGCTATATTCTCTGAAGTTTCGAAGCATGGTACAGCTGTTAGAAATAATGGCGGAGGATATTACAATCATATGCTTTTTTGGGAGAGTTTAAGTCCTGAAGGTGGCGAACCATCAGCTAAGTTGTTAAGCCATCTGATCAAGAATTTTAAATCTTTCGATGCATTTAAAGAGGATTTCTTTAAAGCTGCTAAAACACAATTTGGAAGTGGATGGGCCTGGCTTATTCTGGATGCAGATAAAAAATTAAAAGTTGTTTCAACTCCAAATCAGGATAATCCTTTAATGGATGTTGTTGAGCAAAAGGGAATTCCGTTATTGACTATTGATGTTTGGGAGCATGCGTATTATCTCAATTATCAAAACAAACGGGGAGATTATATTAATGCTTTTTGGAATATCGTTAATTGGAAGGTTGTAAGTAAGAGGCTTGAGAAGGCCCTAAAGGGCGAGTGGATAGGATAAGCAAATCTTCATATAATTATAAAGAGCCCTTTTTGTTAAAAAGGGCTTTTGTGTATTTTTATGGTTCAATTTTAAGAAATGAAGAAGGTTTTAATAATATATGCGCATCCGATTGAGAATAAATCGCGGGTGAATAAGCAATTGATCAATGCCGTATCAGATATGGATCATGTGACAATTAACAATTTGTATGAGAATTATCCGGATTTCTTTATCAATGTAAAATACGAGCAAGGATTATTGTTGAAACATGATATTATTATCTGGCATCATCCTTTATATTGGTATAGTGCTCCTGCAATATTAAAAGAGTGGTTTGACCTGGTGCTGGAACACGGATTTGCCTATGGAAGAGAGGGAAATGCATTAAAAGGGAAGTGGGCAATGAATTGCATTACAACAGGTGGCAGGGAAGCAACATATCAACCTGATGGAATGAATCGGTACACAGTGGGACAATTTTTACTACCTTACAACCAATCAGCTAACTTGTGTAAAATGCAGTATCTATCACCTTATGTAATCCATGGTGTTCATTTACTTAACGAAAGCAGTGTGGCAGAGGAGATTCAGGCTTATGTGAATATGGTTAAAAATCTTAGAGATGATGTGTTTGATCTTAATGAGTTGAAATCAAATGATTATTTAAACAAGATTATTAAACGGATTAATAACTAAAACTGTAAAAAAGATTCAATGCATCTCGATGATATATTTTTTCAAATAATGATATACCTTCTGGCAGCTGTTATTTCGGTACCGGTAGCCAAGAAGATCGGATTAGGTTCTGTTTTGGGCTACCTGATAGCCGGGATTGTAATCGGTCCCTTTGTTTTAGGCTTAGTCGGTAGCGAAGGTGAGGACGTGATGCATATAGCTGAATTTGGAGTTGTCATAATGCTGTTCATAGTTGGTTTAGAATTACACCCAGGAATGCTATGGCGGATGAAGCGACTGATATTTGGTTTGGGTGGTATGCAAATTGGCATTACGGCACTAATTTTTGCTTTTATAGCATCATTTTTCTGGTTGAATGCGGCACAGTCAATAACTACCGGGTTAATTTTGGCATTGTCGTCGACTGCAATAGTGCTGCAAACATTAACTGAAAAAGGCATGTTACAAACGCGTGGGGGGCGGCATAGCTTCTCGGTTTTGTTAATGCAGGATATTTCTGTAGTACCCATATTTGCTATTTTGGCCTTGTTAGCCAATCAGGTTGTGACGGAATCAGGTGTTATTGCTGAAGCACCGGAACAGCCCGGAAGTGGCTGGCAGCAGTTAATCATTATTATAGGAGCCGTTGCTATTATTATCATTGGAGGACGGTACCTTGCACATTATGTCTTCAAACTCATTGCAGAAACCGGTTTACGGGAATTGTTCACAGCAACAGCATTGCTTTTGGTTATAGGAATTGCGGCTTTTATGGATGTAGTTGGTTTGTCGCCGGCTCTGGGTACATTTTTGGCAGGAGTTGTTTTAGCCAACAGTGAGTACCGGTATGAACTGGAGGATAATCTCGAACCCTTTAAGGGGCTGCTGTTGGGTGTTTTCTTTATCTCAGTTGGAGCGAGCATAAATTTTGATCTGCTAATTGAACATTGGCAGTCAATACTGCTGATTCTTACTTTAGTTGTAGGGGTAAAGCTTATTGTTCTGTTTTTACTTGGAAAGATATTCAAGCTTGAACTGGCACATAATATGCTTTTTACTTTTAGTTTGGCACAAGCCGGGGAGTTTGGGTTTGTCTTAATATCCTTTGCATCTCAGAATGCTATTTATGATGACATTACAGCAGGTATTCTTTTAATTGTTGTAGCGTTATCAATGCTGATCACGCCTGTTCTTTTTATTGTTAATGAACACTTTATTCAGCCTCGTCTCATAAAAAGTACATCACGGGAGGCAGATGAAGTAGAAAGTAATGGGCGACCAGTAATAATAGCAGGATTTGGTCGCTTCGGTCAGGTGTTGGGACGATTTCTGAATGCTAATGGTGTTAAATTAACCATTATTGATAACAATCCGCATAATGTTCAATACCTTAAGAAGTTCGGGTATAAAGTGTATTTTGGTGATATTACACGCAAAGATATGTTGGAAGCAGCCGGAGCTGCTAATGCAAAAGCTTTGGTTGTGACCATGAGCGAACGGCATCAAATTGATAAGTTAGTAGAACTGGCAAGAAAGCACTTTCCGAATCTTAAACTAATAGTAAGAGCAGTTGATGTGGCTCATGAACTGGCTTTACAAAACCTTGGTGTAGAAGGACACCGACAAGCCATTTTTGACTCTGCCATTCAGTTGGGAACTGATGCTTTAACATCATTAGGTTTTAGTCGTCATCAAAGTTACCGCTCTGCACTTACTTTTAAGCATTTGGATAAACGTTTTATGAAAAATCTTCAACAGCGGTACTCCAAGGATGACCCTCATTTTTTAATGGAAACAAGACGCTTTTCAGAGCATTTGGAAAACATACTATTGATGCAGCAAAAGCATCCTTATCAGGAAATGGATTGCGCTTGGGATACACATTCTTTAATTGAGGAAGCGCGGGGAGATGATGAGGAAGTAAAGGAGTAAATTAGTATGGTTCGAACTTTGGTATGTTTCTTGCTTGAAACTGAATAAAGCAAGAATTATATGAACAGCAAGAAGGACAATCAAATGGTAAAACACCTGGCTATAGAATTGAGCTTGGCTCTTGCAATCTCATTGATAGGAGCATTATTGATATATATTAGTTTGGTGTATTAGAAGTACTTATTAACTTAGATTACGTATTTTATATTTTAAATCAAAAGGGGCCCGAGGCCCCTTTAAATTTTAATAAAAACCCAAGAACAAGCAAGCTCTGGATTCATCAAGCTATTGGGAATTAAGCCACGCTTCTAGTCCGTTGAGGCGAACGTGAAGGAAGATTAAGCCATGTTAATTTATGCCAGATACCTTCAAGCGGGCCGTGTTTATACCTCTTAGCCCACCAATGGCAAAATAATCCCGTAATTAATGTAAGCAACAAGCCTATTGCTAAACTATAAGTTGATCCAGCGTATTTATACATTGCTAATCCATATCCATAATAAATAGTTGAGCCTAAAATCGATTGCATAACATAGTTGCTCAAACTCATTTTACCCAACGGGACAAATAGAGTAAAGAATTTTTTAAACGCCTGCTTTTGAAAAAGTAAAACGATTCCTGATACCCACACTAACATCAAAGCAATATCAGGCCATGGATTAAAGATGGTTGTGACAGATCGCTTAATGGCTGCACTTTCAATCCAACCAGGGAGTGTGATTTTAATTGGGTATAAGATGATAGCAGAACAAGCTGCTATAATCAAGACTCTGGTCCAAAATCGATTGGATGATTCAGAAGTAACAAATAATTCTTTTCGACCGGCAACAAGTCCAAGCAGAAACATGGCGTAAATAATAAAGAATCGACCATTTTCCCAGTTCCATAATAGAACAGCTTTTTTACCATTTGTGATATTACCAATCCATGTGTTAATAATTGAAGAATGCGTTATATACTCCTGCATTTTGCCAAAATATGTCCATGATAACGGGTTGGATAACTCCATTGATGGATTTTGGATGGCTTTTATCAGGCCGCTCCATTCGAGCGGCTGTAAAAGAATAACCAAAGCAATACTGACAAGCCATCGGTTACTTAACCTGGCTACTGGAATTAGAAGAAAACCGATGACCGCATATATGGTTAAGATGTCTCCTTGAAAGAAGAAGGAGTTGAACAATCCAAAACCAAATAATAGGATTAACCTCCAGGCAAAGCGTCCTCTGAAATCTTTTCCTTTTCGCTCTTGATTTTTGGATTGAATAAAAAATGTCAATCCAAATAACAAAGCAAATATTGAATAGGACTTGCTGGCAAAAAGAAAGAACAGGCTGTCCCAAAGATGTTTGTCCAGTTTGACCATCCAATCGGGTAAATTAGGAGGGAGGAAGTAAACATCGAAATGTTCAAGGTTATGAAGCAGCATTATGGCTACGATAGCAAAGCCTCTTAAGGTGTCTACCACATACAGGCGTGAGTTGTTGGAATTCATTGATAATGTTTGTGTAAAGGTTTAATGATAACAAACGTAATAAAACGAAATGAACTGTTGGTATTATTTGCTTATTTATCATTAATCTAAGCACATTGTAATATAAAAAAAGACCGTCATGGACGGTCCTTTCTTCTGAAAAACTATTTTGAGTTACTTGACTCTTAATTAAAAGGCAGCAATAATGCCGTGAAAATCTTCTGCTTTTAGTGAAGCACCGCCAATTAATCCACCATCCACATCAGGATTTGCGAATAATTCTTTAGCGTTTGAAGGCTTACAGCTACCTCCATATAAAATGCTGGTTTCGTCAGCTACTTCAGTACCATATTTGTTGGCCAAAGTCTGACGGATAAAAGCGTGAATTTCTTGTGCTTGCTCTGGAGATGCAGTTTTACCTGTTCCAATTGCCCAAACTGGTTCATAAGCCAAAACAACTTTAGCAAAATCTTCAGCTGATAGGTGGAACAAAGCTTCTTCGATTTGTTCTTTTACAACATCAAAATGCTTACCTGCTTCGCGCTCTTCAAGAACTTCACCAATACAAAAAATAGGTGTTAAGTCATTCGCCAGAGCAAGATCTGTTTTTTCTTTTAAGATGGCGTTTGTTTCACCATAGTAAGCACGTCTCTCTGAGTGGCCAAGAATTACATATTGTGCTCCTGTAGATTTTACCATAGATGCTGAAGTCTCACCTGTATAGGCTCCGCTTACTTTGTCAGCACAGTTTTGAGCTGCAACACCAACAAGTGCGCTATCCACAGATTTTGCAACTTCTGTCAAATGAATAAATGGAGTTCCAAGTACAACTTTGCAATTTGGCTTGTTGGCTGTCAAAATCTCGTTCACCTCTTTGGCTAATGCAACACCTTCTTCAAGCGTGTTGTTCATTTTCCAGTTCCCTGCAACAATGTTTTGTCTCATTGATAAAAATTTAAGTTTATTTGAATTTGTATATTATAACAAGCATTCCCATCATTGCTGTAAAGCATAACCATAGCCATGTTCTTTCATTGGTATGACTTAAAGCTTGAATCGAATGTGAAAGTGGATTCTTAAGCTCATTAGCCGATGGTAATTGAGAATGATTGTATTTTGCAATTATTGTTCCTGCTTGGATGATTACTAATCCAGGGTTCCCCCTGATAATCGTTTTTAATGTTGTCTCGTCACACAGAGCATATTCGAAGTTAGCCGCATGTTTCTTGTCGAACGCATTACAATCTTCACTTAAGGAGGCCGTTGCAACATAAAAGTCTAAATCATTTTTGTAGGCCATATTTTTGATGTCAATAAAGGCCTTAATGTTTTCGGTTGAGGCCTTATTTAATTTTGGGGCAACCATCAAAAAAACAGGCTTTTCGCTATTGATAATCCGATTGGTAATATCTTCATCATCTGTCGAAGTAAAACTTAAGGCGGCAATAGGCGGTTGATAGCCTTCTCTGATAACTTTTGTCTTGCTATCAACAAATACCCATGTACTATCCTCGTACGGATAATTATCTACTCCGAATTCTTTCTTAACGCCATCTTTTTCCAGGATAAAACTGGTTTCATATTCCCCTTCGTCAGCTCCTTCAGGAATTGCCATGTTTTCAGGTATATTACTGCCAACTTTATAAGGACGAAAATCAATGACCGGTAAATATTTGATGCAATATACAGATAAACCAATAGCAAATGAGAACCCTAAAAGCGTTATCAGGTGTTGCCGAACAGGGCTTAGTTTTGCATCAAACTCTTTACGTTTATTATACACAACCAAGCTAAATGGCAGAATAATAATATTCTTAATAAAAGTCTCCCAGTTGCTAAGTTTGATTGCATCGCCGAAACAGCCACAGTCGGAAACCGGTTCGAAAAGTGCTATGAATAATGTAATAATGGTGAATGCTCCCATAAAGAGCAAAGTAGGCAGTGCTACTTGTTTTATTTTTAGACCCAAAACAAGGTGAAAACCAAGAATGAACTCAACCGTAGAAAGTGCGATAGCAAGAATTAAGCCAATGCTATCAGAATTATGAATTCCTATTACTTCCAGATATTCACTGATTTTGATTGCTCCGCCTTTAGGATCAACGGCTTTTACAAACCCGGAGAATATAAAAATAGCGCCAGTTAAAATGCGACTTAGCAGTTTCAACATCGTTAATTATTATTTAAACAGTTTCGTTTTCGGGAAATTCAAGTTTGATCAAAGCAAATATGGCATAATTAATCATGTCCATATAATTAGCATCAATACCTTCTGAAATAAGGGTTTGACCTTCGTTGTCTTCAATCTGTTTAGTACGGTGAAGTTTCATCAGAATCAAGTCAGTGAAAGAGCTGACACGCATTTTCCGCCATGCCTCATCATAATCATGGTTTTTATTCTCCATTAACGCCTTAGAGGCATATATATTCTCCAAGTACATTTTCAAAGCCTCTTCATGATCCATCTCCGGTTGGTCAGCTGGTTGAAGAGATAGTTGTACGAGAGCCATGGCACAGTAGTTGACAATGCCAATAAACTCATCGCGGATACCTTCTTCAACCTTGGATGTACCCTTAACCTCAATACTTCTGATGCGCTGTGCTTTGATAAAAATTTGATCGGTCATGCTTGAAGGGCGCAGGATGCGCCACGCTGTTCCGTAATCTTTCATCTTTTTTTCAAAGATGTCTTTGCAAATATTTATGACGTGATCGAATTGACTATCTGTTTTTGTCACTTTGTGAACTTTTTAATGGAGGCGTAAAATTATCAAAAATTGATAAATATAGTAGTATAATCAATTAGATTCTGACAATTAATAGGATTCTTTAGTATAAGATTGGTAATTAGATATCTAAAAGGAAAGAAAAGTATAAAGCAGGCTTTTGGCCGAAATCGACCCACGGGCTGCTGTGATGGAAATGTCCTTGCCAGAAGGAAATCCCAGTCAAAAGCCTAGACGAATATAATGCATTAATTTTGTATAATTATACAAAAAACGAATTTATACTTCTATTTTTTTATAATTCTTATCGCAATACCGATTATAGCACCAACACCTCCGCAGATAGCAATATTGCTTTTGATTTTTGTAACACCAGCAATTTTTTGACCTAAGGCTATAATTTCATTGCCAGCTGGTTTAAGAAGAGTTGATAAACTTATATAGGTATCCGCAATTTTACCGAACAAAAGGTAACCAATTATTAAACCCGCAATTGCAAATGTAATAACAGTAAGAATTGTCTTTGTCATAAACTGTTTTAGTTTCTTTACGAACTTAATGAAAAAATGATACGTATATATGGTACATCTAATTTATAATCGCATCTGTTTTGATATAGAGCTATAATTCACTCCAAGAATTAGAATCATCATACCACTGAATCATTAATGTTAATCCAATAGAAAAGCATGGTCTTATTTAAAATAGTTGTATATTCCACTATGCTTAGGTTACATCGTATGCATTATAACAGGATAAACAGGTTGGTATTGGTCGTATCGTTACAGATGATATTTATATCAATGATTCGTGGCCAGGAAAAGAAACTTGTTACGAAGGAGAATGGTTTGTATAAAGAAGTTTGCTGGGTTAGTGTGCAAGATACTTCTCTAAGGCAGGGTTTGAGCACAAAATACTATAAGGGCAAAGTGATAGAAAAAGGATATTATCGTGATAATACTCGGGTGGGTAAATGGCGCTTTTATAATTTAAATAGCATTTTAGATTCAGAGTATGATTTTGACCGTGACGAACTTATAGTGATTAGTGGATATGACAGGCATGATTTAAAAATAATGTCGCCTTGTCTTTTTAAAGGTAGTCCGTTAATTCCTTATTTATATTTGGTCAATAATCTTGGGTATCCTGAAAAGGCCATTAATGAAGATGTTGAAGGTAAGGTCGTTTTAGCTTTAAAAATTAATGCCAAAGGCCAGATCATTGGCTTTTATCTTGCGCAAAAATTACACCCTGTTATAGATAATGCAGTTGTTAAAGTTGCCAAAACAATGCCACAAAGCTGGCAGTTTATAGCTGCTACAAAGCATCGTCAGCCTGTCGCAGGCGAGTATCATATAGCAATAGAGTTTGAGTTGGAAAGAAGGTAACTTAAAATTGTAGTTTAGTCTGTATATAATTGGATAAATATTGATTGAGTTCCTGTTGGTTTTTTAATATCAGGTTATTGTTTTTAGCAATTGGACTGTAAATGACCTTTGACTGTTCATCATTATATAAAATGATTGTGCTTGATTGTACTTGTGGTATTGCCTGAAGCATTGTAAGTTCCTCATTGGTTAGTGCGGCATCTAGAATTATGGCAGCGATATTATGTGCCAATGGAATATTAAGTAATGCAGTATAAGAATATATTGATAGAGTTTTGGTATCGGTAATTGCTACTGGTGCAGGTTTAACCTCACTTGAGAAATAAACAATCGAGTATTTATTTTGGTAGTTTTGATTTTCAGGGAAATCAGAGGGAAGTACAAAATGAAAGTCAGAACCATGATTCTCTATCGATGAAACCCATAAGAAACCTCCCAGAACATTTGCCAGATGTTTACAGATGCTAAGTCCAAGTCCGGCACCTCCAAAATCCCTTGAGTTTTCATCATTTGCCTGCCTGAATTTGTGAAAGATATTGGGGATTTTCTTTTGAGGGATGCCAATTCCGGTATCTGATACAATAAATTCAATGGAATGATCAGGGCGATATTGGTACGAAAGTGTGATGGTGCCATCGTAGGTAAATTTAACGGCATTATCCAACAGGTGCCTTAGAACCTGCTTAACACGATCTTTGTCTGTTTTTAGTATAGATGGTTGTTGCAGCCCGATAGGCTCCTTTAAGCAAAATTCAAGATTTGGGTTTTTGTGAACCAAAGGCTGAATAAATTCGCTCATCTCCTGAATTACCTCATGTGGCGATACCTCTCCAATCTTTAATTTAACTAAACCAGACTCTATCTTTGAGAACTCCATAATATCATTCAATAAATTTAACAGCTCGTTTGAGCTATTTCTAACTATATTATGGAATTCTTTTCGCTCCTTATGACTTAGTTGTTCATCACTCATCAACTCAGTAAAACCCATAATGCTGTTAAGAGGAGTTCTTACTTCATGAGACATGTTGGCCAAGAATGATGATTTTAAGCGATCAGATTCTTCGGCTCGTTGTTTTGCCTTTATCATTTCTTGCTCCATATGTTGCCGTTCAGAGATATCTTTGAGCAAACAAATAGTCGATGGCGAACCTGAGATATTTATTGGAATGAGATTTAAGTCGATGGGTATTAAGCTATTCTTATCGCCTTTAATATGAAAAGTGTTTGACTGATTATTATTGTTGGTATTATCAAACATCCTCTTTAATTGATCTTGCTCAGTTTCAGTGAATAGGTTGAAGAACAAACGGTTATTGAGCTTGCTTCTTTTGGTTTTCAGTAATTCGTGGCATAAACGATTATGCTCAAAAACTTTGTAGTTTTTATCAACAAGCATAACAGGGAAAGAAGCATTTGCGACTGTATTCCTCAAATAGGTCTTAATATTTTTAAAAAGCTCAGGTTGCGTATTTAAATCAGTAATATCTTCAATAATTATAGAATAGACTTGAAGACTAATATCTTCTAATTCAATTGGTTTTATGGTCAGTTTTAGTTTCCGGCCTACGTCGTTTAAAATGTTTAGCCTATGGGAATCAGTTAAATCATGCTTTTTAAAGTTAATACCAAGCTGTTTATCCCATTTGCTGAATCTATTAGTGTTAAGTGATTTAACTAAGGTTTTATAGGCAGTATTAGAATAAATTACTTTTAATTTTTCATCTGATATACATGCAGCGTAAGGAATAAGATTGACAAGTTGTTGAAGATTATCAGAAATACGCCTTGCATCATTTTTAATAGAGAAGGAGGATTTTAACCTGTTTTTATTGCTTTTGTTGTTTCTGAGATTGATGTAGAGGTATGCCGCAAGTGATAAACCTA
>NZ_CEXQWX010000053.1:25098-36251 GCF_982718395.1 Carboxylicivirga sp. | reverse complement strand
GGCTGACAGCCCGGCATTGCTTTTTCACCATTGGCTTCGGTAAACAATGGTTTAGCTTGCTCAAAACGAAGGCCTTTATCAGTTTCTATACCACGGAAAAATTCAATTGGATTGTGGCCTTTTTTATAATATTCGTGAGTTACCAATAAATCTAATACACCATCACCATCCCAGTCAATTGGCGTCATGTAGCCTTTACCAGCGCCCGACATATTTGGATACATGCCCTGTGAGCGATATTCGTCAACCTTTTCTTGCGAAGGTTTTCCAACGTTAAGAATATCGCCATTCACATGGTAAAGGTATGTACGAAGACCGAAGGCCGGTTTTTCTTTGGTTCCAACGTTTAGTGCTACACGGAATCCATCCGATCCACCAACAAAAAGATCCAATAAACCATCGCCGTTAAAATCGGCAAAGTCAGCAGAAGTATAGTTCCAATAGGTATTAGCTTTCGGATTCCAGGGCGCATCATCATGTGTTAAGCGGGCATTTTCTGCATAACCTTCCTGTGGGATAAACTCACGTGGCTGGAAACCGTCTTTTGAGCCCCGCCACATAGAGATTAAACCGGGATTATACTGACCTGATAACAAATCTAAGTGACCATCACCATCCATATCTACCAACCGAGGGTGAATACCAATACAACACCACTGATGATTAGTAATGGTATCACCATTAACATCTGTAGCATAAAAATACTCACCCGAGTACTTTGGCTTTTTATCGGAACCTTCGTTTAAATATACTTTGATATAAGATCCGGTCTCACCGGTTTCGAACTCGCCTAACAATAAGTCTTTTTTACCGTTCTTATTCCAGTCGTAAAAAACCGGATAAATGAGACCATGCTTCTCTACGCGTATTTCGTTGCTTGTTCCTTTCAAATACTGCGGTTGTCCAAGTGCAGGTGCTCCCGGAATATCAGTTGCCACCATCTTCCGCATTTTAGGGAAGTTGCTGGTCTTTTCAGTGTCTTCAGCACGATCTTGTGCAAACAGACCCATGCTAGCTACCAGCAGTAATATTGTTGATACTATTTTCATAATTTATAGGTTTAATGCTTTTTTAATTGCTTCTTCCAATTCAACTTTTTCATCGATGCCGTCATTTGCGCCTACTGTATCTCTGAAGAAGATTATCTTACCCGTATTGTCGACCATCATAACTGTTGGCAAGAAGCGAATCTTATATTTATCGGATAACTCATTATTACCATACACTAAATCAAAAGTGTAATTGTACTTTTTAATGTATTCAGCAGCTTGCTTTTCATGACCAACATCACCAGACAGTACAGAAATAACTTTTAAGCCTTTGTCTTTGTACTTTTCATGCATTTTCTGAATAAAAGGCATTTTCGCTTTACAAGGTCCGCACCAGGTTGCCCAAAAGTCTAATAATACAATATTATTGGCATACTCATCAGAAAGTGTTTGTTCTCCACCCTTGTGGTTTTTAAGCGTCCAATTGTGCGCCTGCATGCCAACTCCCATACTTTTTTTATCCCAGGGAGCAACCCACATTTCAACTTCAAAATCTTCAGGAACTTCCAGATCAAATGTTGGCAATTCACCATTGATGGTTAATTCCTTGATTAACGTTTTTGAAATTTGATTGCCGTCTTCACCATCAACTTCGGTTGAATTTCCATAATACAATCCATTTTTTACACCAAAGTAGTATCTGAATTTTAGTCGATCGAAATCCGGGTTATAAGCTTGAATTACGTAACAATCATTGCCAAACACATCCTCAATAGCTTCTAAAAAGACATACTGCTTTTGTGGGTGTTGTTTATAAAATACCCGCTTAGTATAATCTTTTTAACCTGCAAAAAAGGTCTCATCGCCAAAAACAGATGAAAAAGCACTTGCAATCATAGTACCTGATGAAGCTGTTGCATCACCTTTTATTACTTTTTTCTTTAAAATGTGTAATTCTTTTAACCCGTCTTTGGTAATAACTCCTTTTATGTGTTTATCTTTTCCTTTCATTGACTGTTTGGCTTCAAACCAACGGTTACCCATCGAACCAGGTTTTCCGGCAAATTCAATAATTAGTTTTCCGTTATAAGTTTTTTCAAAGCCGTACATTTCAGAATCTTTAGTAGATTCCATAACTGCAGAAATAGAAGTAATTCCTTCTAAAGCAGCTTCTGCTTTTTCAATTACCGCTTTTGCTCCGGGTCCTGTTCCCTGTACATTGGGATCATCCAAAGCAATAGGTTGGTTACAACTAATAAGCAGTATTGATATAGCTATGAGAATTATATAGTTCTGTATTTTCATAGTGCAATATTTTAGTATTAATTCATTGTAAGCACTAGTGTCAATTCAAGTACAATATTTAGGGTATTTAATTTCCCCCTCGCCTTTCAGGTACTTCCCTCCCGCATAATGCGGGAGGGAAGCTATTTCTTCGGATTCATTTTCAGTTCTCTCCCCTTGGGAAGATACGAAAAGTGAGAAAGGGATTTAGCCCAAAACCGTGTGCTTGACCTGACAGTAGTAACTAATACATACTTTGCTTAAGTATTACTTTCTCATTAATCGTTTCAGGTGGCAGGCACATATTTTCATCACACGTTTGCCAGGCAATATCAATGCCCAATTCAAACTGTTCAGGTGCTCTTGGCAATTTTCCCAAAGCTTCAAAATAAACATTCATTTGCTTTTGATAAGCCTCTTTTTCTTCGTCCGTTGCCTTTTCAAAGTCGATGCGTTCCGGCCTTGAAACACCTTTAGGCTCCAGTCTTTTTATTTTAAAGCTTTGTTTAAATGTAACTGTTCCTTTATATACTTCGGCACCTCCTTTAATTGATACTTTTGGCATTTGAAGTTCCCCTACCGGCTCAAGCCACTCAGGCCAGTTAAATGTAACATTGGTGGGGATGAAATGATCTTTCTTGTTTTTCTCATTATCAACATAACCATGCCAGCCTTTATCAAATGTAATTTTAACGACTGCTTCACTTGGTCTATATCCAAGTCTTTTAGGAATCACAACTTCATATGAAACATGTTCATAAGAGTTTGCCAATTTAGTGTCGACCTCAATCTTTTTAGGTTTAAAAGCCTCACCAGCAATTATTTTTTCAGCCTTTTCAGCTTTTGCTTTAGGTTTGCTGCCATACATTACAAATACATAGCCTCGATGTCGTAAGGTCAGATATTTGAAGTCTTTCAGGTTACCCATGTAGTAGCTTGCTTCAGCAGGATTCTTTTCTATCTTCTCTTTCACTTTATCAAAGCCGCCTGAATATTCAATAGCTCTACCTGCATCTTTTCCCGGCATTTGAATACCAAAGTCCCTGTTCCAACCCCAGGAAGTTTTATCATCGGCCTCAAAACCGTTCACTGTCGGCACTGATGTACCAATCACTAAGTCCTTGATGCCATCATTATTATAGTCAGCTATTGTTAACATTGGTTGTACTCCAGGCAACTCTTTAGAGCCGTCTTCAGCTACAAACAGAGGTACGTAATTTTCAAAACGTAATCTCTTATCAGTCTGGACTCCTTTATAAAAATGAACCGCCGCATAACCTTTTTCGTAATATCCACCGGTCATTAAGATGTCTAAAACACCATCGTTATCCCAATCTATGGGCTTTAAGTAGGCTTTTCCTGTTCCTGAATAATTGGTGTATTGGCCCATTTCCCTGTTTCTTTTAACTTCGTCTTCTGAAGGTTTCTTGCGTGTTAAAATGTCGCCATTGACGTGATATAAATCTTTTCTGATTCCAAACTTTGGTGTTTCTTTCGTTCCAATATTTATGGCTACACGCATACCTGAGGAACTCCCGGCAAACAGATCGAGTAATCCATCGCCGTTAAAATCTGCAAAATCGGTGGTGGTATAATTCCAGTACATCAGATGGCCTGGTTCCCATGGTGCTGCACCGCGCAGAGTCCTGTGCCTTGCTTCTTTGATGCCTTGTATTTTTCTTTCATCAACCTGCCAGCCTTCCTGTTCAATGAACTCACGCGGCAGAAAACCATCTTTTGAGCCTCTCCATAAAGAAATAGCTCCCGGATTATATTGACCCGAAATGATATCTAAATAGCCATCGCCGGTAATATCAATTAGTCGCGGATGAATTCCGATGCAACACCACTGGCTATTAGCAATTCGCTTACCGTTAATATCAGTAGCATAGAAGTATTCACCAGTAAATTTCGGTTTCTTCTTCGTTCCTTCATTGATATATACTTTGATGTTGCTTAGGGTATCACTGGTTTCAAACTCACCCAAAAGCAAATCCTTTTTTCCATCTTTATTCCAATCGAAAAGTGCAGGATAGATTAATCCATGTTTTTCTACTCTGATATCTTGCTTTGAACCTTGTATCCACTGTGGTTGTGAGAGTTCCACAGCTCCCGAAATATTGGTTATTTTTAGTTTTTTGAAGGCCGGAAGATTGGTTGTTCTGATCTTATCTTCATCAGGGTTCTGGGCAAAGGGGTTCAGCATCATAGCTGAAAGTAATATGGTGATAATTAGTCTCATGATTGATTAGTTTTAAGTGGTTAGTCAGCAGACAGTAGTTTTGTATCTACTGACCACTGACTATATTCTTCTGGCTACTTTAAAGCACTTATCTTCTCAGTCATCTGATTCTTATAGTACTCAGCTGATCTGGCATTATCTTTTGTCAGCTCAATTACCTTATTGTAACATTCAACGGCTGCTTTCTTGTCGCCAATTAAAGCAGAGTAATCACCTTTTGAGCTCCAGATGCTCGTGTTGTCCGGGTATTTTTTAGCCCCTGCATTCAAGCGTTTCAAAGCACGCTTGGCCTGAGCAGGTGTGATAATATCTTTGGCCGAATGGTACATATTACCTGGTCCTATGGAGTAGCTAAAAGCTTCCAGGGTTCCTTTTTCCTTTTCGTAGGCAAAATACTTATCCTGCCAATCCATATAGCCATCGAGATCTTTTGTTGCCAAACAATAACCTGCCTCACAGACAAACTTCATAACCTGATAAGAATCCTCCTGTTCTGCATCAGGTGTATCTTTATAAACTTTATCCAATCGACCATAAATGGCTTCCAGATATTCTTTCCACTTCAGATTACCATCCTGATATGACTGGTGCATTGACTGGTTGTTGGTGCGGAAAATAAACATCGACAGATCTGCGTTTGGAATTATCTTCGCCCAAGCTTCATAGTTGTTGTAGATATGCTCTACAAACGGATTACCATTACTTGGGCCGTCCAGGTACATAGAGATGATGCGGAAATCTTCTTTGTTCATCATTTCATGTGGCTGCTTTACCACAAAATACCACATTGCCATTTCAGCAAATTTCTCATACCACGGTCCCTGTTCTTCACGAGGTAAAGTTGATGCATACACACCGCCTCCCAAGATTAAATCTCTTACGAAATCAAGGTTACGATTACCCTTTTTGTATGCTTCATAACGCTCCAAGAATGGTGTTTCTTCGCCAGTTACCTGTTTGGCAAAACTTAAGAAAAAAGCAGCATCAGGTGTTGCTCCAACTAAACGTTTGTTTTCTGTTCCATCAGGGTTAAAGAAAATCATAGTTGGAAATCCTTTGGCTTCATATTTCTTAGCCAATTCAGGACCTTCACCTTTTTCTGCATCCACCTTTAAGGATACAAAGTTTTTGTTGAAGAAAGTACCAATTTCTTCACGTGGAAAAATGTCCTTACTCATCTTCTTACAAGGTCCACACCAGGTGGTGTAAAAATCAACAAACAATAGTTTGTTTTCAGCTTTTGCTTTAGCCAATGCTTCAGCAAAACTTCCGTGTTCAAATTCGATACCCTGAGCAAAAGTACCCAGGCTTAATATGGCCGCCACAGCCAACAATAGTAGTTTCTTCATTTTTGTTGATATTTGATTATTTAACGTTTACAAGGACGGGTATTTTAATTTTAAAAGCGGTTAAGAGTCAGCCAATCAAGGTTAATTAAGGTTAATACTTCAGTTTTGGTATAATTGTGTAAGTCTAATTTTTCTATATCAGAAGAAAAATGCTTTTAAAAACAATCTCGAATTCTACCCAAACAAGTAATTCTATCTTTCAATTGATTTAATTGCACTATCGGTAATTATATTTAAACTCCTGTATTTCATTCATTTGAGTACTCTCAAACGTCGTTTCGGAGTTTAGGACAGTAACATTATCTGAATCGAATTCTATAGCTGTTTTAATTGTTGTGGTACATTCATCTCCAACAAATATTTCTGTCAATAGCATATTTCCGGCTATACCATTATTGTTGATACGAACTATTGGTCGATACCCCGATATCAGCGCTTCTGGCATTACCTTATCATCATGAGTGATAATATGAGTTGCAATATTTGTTCTGCTGACACGGATTTTATTTTCTTCAGGCAACTTCTCAATGGTTGTGGTTGTCGATTTTTCATAACCATTAATGGATTCTTTTGTGGTAATTTTTTCCAGGAAGTTATTTTTATTGTACTCAAAATAGGAGATTCTTATGGAGCTTTCATTGGTGTGCTCAATTTGCTTAACAATTAAATCACCTTTGTACTCGTATTTTTTACTAACCGTCGTTTCTCCATTAGTACATTGCTTCAGTGATTCAACAATTTTACCATTTTTATAGGTAAACAATTCCTTGTATTGTTCTTCTCCGTCAGTTTTGAATACTAATTCCTTTAGGGTATTGTCAGCATTATAATGGTAGGTCGTTTCCCACTCGTCATTAACGACATAAGATTGTAGCAATTTCCCTTCTGCATTAACTTCGTTTTTGTTACACGCGTATAGCAGAATTGTAAACATTATAGTCCATAATATCTTCATAACTTATCTTTTAGCTTTAACACTTCAATTAAATTCTTATTTGTAGGAATAGATTTCCTGACAAATCACCCGCTCACCATTCCTTTTGGTCGACTCTAAAGGATATTTCCCGTTTGAATCGAAAATAAAATCAATGGTCTGAATGGTCGCTTCTCCATTTTTGTTTATTCTTTTCCAACTTAGAATATTATTGGCAATACCATAAAATTGAGTTACATAAGCTTCCGCGTATCCTTTAATGCTTGATAAAGGACTTGTTTTCTCGTCATATGTTACAATAAAATTAAGAACACCGTTGTATTTAATCTCCAGTTCATTTTTACCGGATACTTTATGAATATCAATGACTCTTGTTTGTTTATTCGCTTCGTTATTCCATTCCAGTTTTTCAATTTGTTTAATCAGTTGATCGTTCTCGTCGTAAAAATTCTCAACTATAGCAACAACCTCATTTTGATCATAAATCGTTTTTTTTAGCAATAGATGTCCTTTGTATTCAAATACTGTCTTTGATTCAGAATCGTTAGAATCCTTATAAATTGTTTTAGCTATTTTTCCATCCTTATAGAAAAACTTCCGTTCACTGCGTATTTTGCCATTAGACTCTTCTTTAATGATATGTATGGTAGAATCCTTGTTGTAGTCGTAAAAAGTGGTTTTATAATCTGACTTTACGGATCTTAGCAGTTTTGAAGTGCTTCTGCCATTATCAACCACATCCTGATCAGAATTTTTGATGATAGCAGGTAAATTTTCAGTACTACAAACGAAGAACAATCCTAATAATAACTTAAGTACTTTCATTTCTTATCATTTTTTAATTTGGCTAGCTTCTCATGATTCATTGAAACCATATTCCCGGTCTCTTCAGATAATAGACTATAAATCCATCACTATTTTCAGAGACCGGGTATGATATTTAATTTTATATCGAACTAAGGTCATTAACGACTCATTGGTACCGGAGTTTCGTCATTCAATAGCTTTTGAATGGTACCATATGCCCAGGCCGATTTTTTAGAATCTTTATACTTTTCAGCCTCCCCGGCAAATTTCTGTGCCAACTCTTTTGCTTCCTCTTTTTTACCTGCTTTGTAAGTCAGATAGGTATAGGCTCCAACCGAGAAGAAGTGCACCGGATCACTGTTCAAACCCTCAGTGTAATACTGACGAATAAAATCAGCGTGTTCCGGCTTTAACTCGGTAGCTCCCAGACTTGAAAAACCAACCATAAAACTAAACTGCAAAGGTTCACCATACTTATCTTTATAAGCCATCATTTGCACCACATGTTCATTTGGCTTTCCCTCGAATCGCAACATATCCGCATCAAATAATTCTCGTGCCTGGTCAGCATAAGTTGGAAAATCAGCTTTTATTCCATTATACATCTCATCCAGGCTAACCTCACCCCGCATAGTGTTATAAAATGATGAACAAATCCAGCCAACAGCACTGTGGCTATCTTTTAATAAAGGAAACTTATCTTTATTATTCTTAACCAATTCATAGAACTTATTGCCATAACGTGCCTGCCAAAATGCCATTTGTAAAGGTTTACCTTCCCAGCGCTCTGCTTCAGGATAAGAGGTATATAAATCCCAGAAATCATCTACAGATGGAGGCATGCTCTTCTCTGCCATGCGCGCATTAAAGTATGCTTCTAAAAATTCTGTTTTACGATTGCCATTGTTGTATTCTTCCTCGTACCAGGCCCATGTTTTTTCTTCTAAACCAAGTGCCAATTTTGCCAAACGGATAAAACCTTCCTCATCACCGGCGCCAATCGACGAACCTTCATAAATTGAATTCCCGTCAGCATCGGCATAGATAAATGTTGGGTATCCCTTTACATTGTATTGTTTTGCTAATGCCGGTCCTTCACCAACTTCGGCATCTACTTTATAATTGATAAAATACTTGTTGTACAATTCTCCAACCGCAGGCAGTGGGAACACATTTTTGGCCATTGCACGACATGGTCCACACCATTTAGTATAAAAATCGATGAAGATTTTTTTATTTTCTTTCTTAGCTTCTGCTTTACATTCTTCCCAGGTACCATGGAAAAACTCCATGCCTTGCGAAAAAGCATTGAAACTTAGAAGACCTGCCACAGCCAATATTAGTAACTTCTTCATTTTTGTTGATATTTGATTATTTAACGATGTAATTTCTGTTAATATGAAACCATAACACGCTCCTCTAAAATATGGGTGACGCCAGATGGGTTATTTTGGTTAATAAATTAAGCTGATAGCGATTTGCAGCTTGGCTAATAAGCTACAAACCTATTTATATGATTCATCGGGTGACCAATTTGTCTTTCAACAAAGCAGTCACCCGATAAATTTTCTTTAGTTATTTAGTCTCTCTTCCTTATCTACCTAAGGAATTCTATAGATTAAACTTACTTTTTTCTTCTCTTTATAAGCACTACCATTCCAAATGTTAATAAGAGGCCTGGTATTATGCCAATTAAAATGATTTTAGCAATCAATTTTCCGGTTTTTGTTACATGTACCTTCACATCCTTTACTTCATCTCTTTGTGCATTAACCGGGAATTCAGCACCCGTGAACCAACCAAATATTTCGCCAACAATGGTAGCATTAACATTTTTTCGTCCCATATTCCGGGAATGTTCCACGTTACTAAGGAAATCGGCATCACCTACTACCATCACTCGTTGCTGTGCCTTACCAAAATTACGGTTCAGGGCAAGAGCAACAGGTGCTGTTATCACTTGTTGGTTACCGTCGGCATCCTGCAACTTTGTATCAGATGACCGAACTTCCAATAATGTATTTAGTGAGAATCCATTTACGCCAGAAGCTTCCAATGCGACTGCTCCCGGCATTGAAACTTTCTTCGATTTATGGATGTATTCAGCCGTATTATTTGTCACTGCTTTGGCACCTTCTGCAAAATCAGCTAAAATGAAATCCGGTTCAAAGCCTTGATTAGACTGAAGTAATTGTCCGTCTACGAAGTTAATGCCAAGATAAGCAACAATTGGTTGCATAAATTCGGCACTGTTTACATCAGCCAAAAGCAACAGGTTGCCACCTTTATCAATAAAATCAGTCACTTTCTGAATTTCTTCATCTGTATAAGCACTCTGTGGATCGGCCAGCACTAAAAAGGCAGCATCGGCTGGTATAGATTGATTTACCAAGTCAACACGTGCAAAGTCAAAACCTTTTTGAATCATGGACTCGCGGTATGTTCTGGCTGTCATCGACTGTTGGTATTCCTTGTCTCCGCTCTTTTCAAAGTCGCGCTCTCCATGACCCGCTGCAAAAATAACCTTTGGTGCATCTGTTATCAATCGTTTTAAGGCTGCAGATGTTTCCGACTCTGAAGGATAAACTCGCATATCATCATACATCCGTAAAAAGGTTGATTTACCATTAAATGTTATTTCGCGTACAAACTGGTTGTCTTCTGCACTCAAGTCGATACGTTGTTTAATTTGTTCCGGCCTCAATAATGAGTTAAAGTCATAGTCGAATGTCTCGGCTGACTTTCTGGCTACCGCTTCAAGACTCAGTCCCGGGTTATTCTGGAAATAGTAATCACCAATGGTAAGTGTATCCCAGAAATAAACATACTCCATCTCCCACTGAGGTAAATAACGAAGGTAATTGTCAAAACGCTTCAAGTCACTTTTTTGTGACCTTGGTAATGCCCTGAAAGAGGTCATATCCATTATATTCACATAGTTGGTCACTTTAACAGGACCATCCATTTTATTTACCACATCCTTGCTGGCATCGGTAAGCGTATTGAATTTAGTGGCTGTTGTATCAAAGTATACAATTAGAGCCGGACGTGAACTCACATAGGCCAAACCTATAGCTGCTCCGAATAATAATACGTAATTACGTGCCTTTGCCCACCAGTGACCAACAATGCGTCCTGATGAAATTTTGATGACTGCGAAAGCCAAAAACATGGTAATAATAATGAGGAAATAAATTACATCCATTGAGCTAATTAGCCCATTGGTCATGTAATTGGTACGTCCTGAAAGCGACAGCCAATAGGTCAAATCACTGATAATGGGGATACCTTGTCCAATTTGATTCACGTAGTTTAATCCGGCTAATGTGGCCAGTGTACCAATAGCTGCCACCACCTGGTATGAGGTAAGGCTGGAAATAAACAAGCCAATGGCCGAATAAGCAGCTGTTAACAGGAAGAAAGCTAATATGCCGGCAGTAACCAGTCCAAAATCGGCTGATTCGATAGACAAGCCACCTGCAAACATAAAGATGATAAGGGTCAATGCCATAATCAGACAATAGCCAATCATAGCAAAATATTTACCA
>NZ_CEXQWX010000053.1:9854-25088 GCF_982718395.1 Carboxylicivirga sp. | reverse complement strand
GGAGATTTCTTTACTGATCAACCCCATGGTCAATAATGGGATATACAGGTAAATATTTTTAAGTACATCGGTAAACATACCATACATGGGGTGAGAAAACACCTCGTAGGTCATACCGTTCTCAATGTTGAAATTCATTTTCAGGAAACGCTCAATCATTGTGAATGTATCTGAATAAGCTAATCCCGTTTGTATTATAAAGATGATGAGCACCAACCAGGCAATGGGTGAGAAAAACATGGTGGTAAGCTCAAATCGTGCTATTCTTAGTATTGTTTTCATTTTTTAAATATCAAGATGTTAGTAACAAGAAATGACACTAGTGTCAAGTCAGACTTAGAGCTTTGGGGTAAAACGTAAATCCCCCTCTCCCTTCGGGTATCTCCCCAAGGGGAGAATTGGAAGTGACTTCGCTAAAATATCTTTCCCTTTAGGGAATGCCTGAAAGGCGTTGGGGGATATAAATACCTGAAATTTTGTACTTGACTTATCACTAGTTGCTTCTTTTTGCAATGTCTGTTTTAATTATGCTGACCATTCTTCTGGTCATTAGCAATTTTAGCAAACACATCATCAAGCGAACTTCTTTCGATGTTGATCTCTCTTAAGCGCCAGTTGTTTTTCACACTGTGTCCCACAATATGTTCTGCGACTTCCTGACCAGTGTTAAACACGATACGGGCTTTTTTATCGTCCATCTTTTCGGCTTTTTCAACACCTTCAATTTTCTCTAACTCTTCAACTGTCGGTAATGCCTCCATCGATACCATAATGCTATGTGGTTCGATATAATCATTAAACTGCTCCACCGTACCATCAAAAACGAGGTTACCGTTTTCAATCATCTTAATGTCGTTACACACAGCTCTTACTTCAGATAAGATGTGGGTAGAAAAAATTACTGCTCTGTCTTTACCTACTTCCCTGATTATTTTTCGAACCTCAACAATCTGCACCGGATCAAGTCCGTTGGTTGGCTCATCCAATACTACCACCTTTGGATTATGGATAATGGCGCCGGCAATTCCGGTACGCTGCTGATAACCGCCAGACAGGTTACGAATCAAGCGGTTGCTGAAGTGTGCAATTCCGGTTTTTTCCTTCACATACTCAATGGCAGCAGATATTTTTTCCGGTTCCACACGTCGGAGTAAAGCACAGTAATGCAAGTACTCATCTACTGTGTGATCTTTGTATAAGGGTGCCTGTTGCGGCAAAAATCCAATCTGACGTTTTGCTTCAACAGGATTACTTCTGATGTTTTCACCATTAATCAGCACATCACCCTGAGTTTGATTCAATACACCACACATGATGTTCATAATAGTAGATTTACCGGCTCCGTTCGAGCCCAGAAGACCCAGGATTCCGTTTTTATAAATATCAAAACTGATATCTTTAACAGCCCAGTCTGTGCTATATTTATGCGAGAGGTTTTTAACGCTCACAATACTTTGGTCACTCATATTATTTTAGGTTAATGGGTACCGGATGAACAGGTTATTCATCCGGTAATTATTGTTTTTAATAAAAAGTGGGGTTTTCGTGTAGGCGCTAATTAGCGCTTTGGGTAACTCAACGGCACCAAATCCTCACCTTTTAATAATTTCTGAATGGTATTGTAAGCCCAGGCTGATTTTTTAGAGTCTTTATATTTCTCGGCTTCTTTGGCAAACTTCTGTGCTACTTCTTTGGCCTCATTAGTTTTACCGGCTTTGTAAGTTAAGTATGAGTAAGCTCCAACAGAGAAGAAGTGAACTGGTTCGCTGTTCATTCCTTCAGTATAATACTGACGGATAAAATCTGCATGTTCCGGCTTCAACTCATTGGCCTTTAACGCTGAGAACCCTATCATAAAGTCAAACTGTAAAGGCTCACCATACTTGTTTTTGTAAGCCATCATTTCTACCACATGCTCCGATTCTTTCTGCTGAAAACGCAACTGATCAGCATCGAACAATTCTTTTGCCTGGTCGGCATAAGTTGGAAAGTCGGCTTTAATACCTTCGAATACTTCATCTACCTTTGTTTCTCTGGCCGCATCGTACAAAGAAGAATTAATCCAACCAACTGAATTATGACTGTCTTTCAGCAATGGAAACTTCTCTTTGTTATTCTTAACAATTTCGTAGAATTTATTGCCATAACGTGCTTGCCAAAAGGCAATTTGCAGAGGCTTGCCCTCCCAACGTTCAGCCTCTGGGTATGAATTATATAGATCCCACATATCATCAGCTGATGGTGGCATATGCTTCTCTGCCATACGGGCATTAAAATAATCTTCTAAAAACTCTGTTTTACGGTTACCCTTTTTGTATTCTTCTTCATACCAAGCCCATGTTTTCTTTTCCAGCCCTAAAGCCAGACGCCCTAAACGTAAAAAACCTGCTTCATCACTCGCACCAATTGAAGTACCCTCATAAATTGAATTTCCGTCGGCATCGGTAAATGTTAAAGTTGGAAACCCTTTTACATTGTATTGTTTAGCCAAAGCCGGCCCTTCGCCCACTTCGGCATCCACTTTATAATTGATAAAATGTTGGTTGTAAAACTCGCCAACTGCGGGCAAGGGAAAAACGTTTTGTGCCATAGCCCGGCAAGGTCCACACCATTTGGTATAAAAATCGATAAAGATCTTCTTGTTTTCTTTTTTAGCTTCCGCTTTACATTCTTCCCAGGTGCCTTGGAAAAATTCCATTCCTTGTGAAAACGCATTAAAGCTTAACAGGCCTGCCACAGCCAATAGTAATAACTTTTTCATTTTGTGTTGATATTTGATTATTTAACGATGTTGTGTTTTTGAGATAAATGGTTAGTGATAAGTGACTAGAGATTAGTGGTAATAAAGTTTGGGAGTTTGAAAGTTAAAGTAGTATTATGGATCGTATCTTTATTTACATTATGGTAATAAAGATACGATCCTTGTATTTTTATTAACGGGTTGCAGGCTGTGGTTCCTTGCCTTGTTCCATTAGTTTCATGTTTGTAAAGCTCCACTTCATTTTTTTACTGTCGTTAAAAGTGTCTGTGAGTTTTGTGTATTTTTTCGCCAGTTCTTGTGCCCCTTTTGCATCACCTGATTTATATTGCAGGTAGGCATAAGCACTTATGGAATAAAAGTGAGGTGGATCAGAGTTAAGCCCGTCTTCAAAATAAGGTAAGCATCTTTTAGCTTGCTTCTTAGTTATGTTTTTAGCGGCAGTAGCAGACGATCCAATTGAGAACCCTGCATTTTCAAACTCACCATACTGGTCGATATAAGCAAAAATCTCTTTCAGGAACTGGTCATTTTTTCCACTCATGCGTAAGTCATCAATACTTAGATACTCCATAGCCTGGTCGTATACACCTGGGAAATCACGTTTAGCAATGGCGCTTATATCATCAGCATTTATTGTTTTATCCCACTTAGTAAGGATTATTGACATACTAATCAAATTTACCACAAAGTTTGCATCGTCTAATTCCGGAAACTTATCACGGTTATCCATCATAACCTGATAGAATTCGTTACCTATTTGAGCAGACCAAAGTACTGTATTGCGGTTGTCACCTTCAAAGCGTTCTGCTTCCGGATAGCTCTTCCACAATTCCATTTCCAATTGCTCATTAGGTGGCATTTGAGTTGCCTGTAATTGTGCTGAAATGTATCCTTCAAGGAAAGCTGTTGATCGATTTCCATTTTTGTATTCGGCCTGATATTCCTCCCAGGTTTTCACCTTTTTACCCAAAGCCATATTGGCAAGTTTAATCATGCCTTCTTCATCGCCATAACCAACGGAAGTACCATTCCAAAGCTCTGATTCATCAGGGTTAACGTATGTGAATGTTGGATAGCCTTTAACCTTATATTTTTTCGCTAACATAGGACCTTCGCCTACTTCAGCATCAATTTTCAGGTTGATAAATTCTTTGTTATAAATATCTCCCACTGACTTTAAAGGAAATACATCTTTAGCAATTGCCCGGCAAGGCCCGCACCACTTAGTATAAAAATCGATAAAGATCTTCTTATTTTCCTTTTTTGCTTCAGCCTTCGCTTCCTCCCAGGTGCCATGAAAAAACTCAATACCCTGAGAAAATACATTGAAACTAATCAGGCCTGCCACAGCCATTAAAAGTAACTTTTTCATTGTAGTAGATATTTGATTATTTAACTAACACAAGTAAGTGAATTACAACAATAAAGCAGGTTAAAAGTTGGCCAATACAGGTTAAATTAGGTTAATGGATTAGAGGTTAGATTTTAATGATTAGCAGTTTGGCTATTCTGTTGAATCGTTGATTTGTCGAATTGTAATTTTGGAAATTGTAAATTACACTAACCGCTACTACACAATTCGACAAATAAACAAATTAGCTTTCAAAAGGATCGTATCTTATTTACATTTTATTGATAAAGATGCTATTCTTATCAATCCCCCTGAATACTATCAAGCAAAATAATCTTTAAAAAGTTCCCCCTTCTCCAAGGGGGAAAACTTTGTTTATTCAAATTCGACAGTTCCAGTTCTGCTGCATCTCAAATGCTCATCTAAACTTCATGGTGACCACTTCGGTCTTCAAGCTTCTGTCTTCGAACTACTATATCACCACACACTTCAACAAACCTTTGTTTGGAGAGGCCAGGTAAATATTGTCTTTACTATCAGACATTACCGGAATGTGGAAACATCCTTCTACTAATTCCTCAATACCTTCAACAAACTTGGCACCTTCGCGGCTATATACTTTAATACGGGTTGGTGCCTTTTCAACTGTGATAACAGCTCCATTATGCAGACGGCGGACACTTACCGGATTACAGCACGAGTGAAAATCATCCAATCCGCGACCACGCTGGCCAAATGACACAATCTTTTTACCATCCATGTTATATCCATCTACACGGAAAGAGCCTAGGTTAGCTGCCAGAATTTCTCCTTTCTCTGAATCCACGTCAAAGTCAAGAATTGAGCAACACGGACGCAAATCTTTAATGGTCGAAAGCAGCTTACCGTCTTTGGTATTGTAAATACCCAATGCACCTTTACCAACATCAGATACTAATAATTTGTCTTTAAAAATACGTGCTCCGGTAGCATACTCACGACCTTCAAGCAAATACTCGTTTTGCTTAACACCTTCTGTATTGAATACATAACATTTAGCTCCCACTTTTTCCATATAAACGGTTTCGCGCCCTCTGAACTTGGTTTTCTTTTCTTTCAACAGAGTTGTTAATACATAAATGCTATTATCCGCATCAGCTGCTATACATGAAGCCAAGCCCTCTGCGACAACCTTGAAGCGGCTCACTTCATTACCATCTGGATTGATAATCTGCACAAAAAAGTCTTTTGGCTCTTCTTTCTTTCCTCCATGCGAATTATAATCATCGTGGATACCAAACTCACTTGATAAAGCAACTATATTGTCATTGTTTAGCACTGCTAAATATTTCACATTGGTATGTGCAGTTCCTTTGTAGGTTTTATCCACCTTATATTTGACATCGTGTGCATTAGCAACAAACTTATCTAATCCTGCTTCGGTTTCAAGCATACCATTCAACATGTTAAACATTTGAGCTACAAACGGATGTTGACGAATCGATTCATCAATCGGTTCAGCCCATTTAGCTAAAGCTTGTGCACTTTGTCCACCTGTTTTTGAAGTTAAACGTACGTAAACAATCTGTGCCACATAAGGATCTTTTGCGTTTAAACGAATATATTCTTTATAGAAGTCTTCTAATTTGTTGTTGTACTTAACCTGCTCTTCCTCAATCTCTTTTTTCTCAGCTTCGGTTTTAGCAGCATAAATGCGCGACTCAAAACTATATGGATCGCCATTTTCTTTATAAAAAGCCTGTGAGGCTTTTCTATAGCGTGCAGCACCATCCTGAACCACGCCTCCAGTCACTTCACTTTCATACGAGCCTTTCGCTCCTTTAATTGTCATGTTAGCATTTTCAGCATAGAAACGGGCAAACCACCCATCCATTCTTTCACCAATGCTCACACTCACTTCTGTTGGAATAGGAAAATCATAATTAAAAGTAAACTGACCATCCTTAATTTCAGTTTCCGCCAACACTTTGTTTTCTCCATCAATGTAGGCTTCCATTTTAACCGTTCCGGTGGTTATTCCTTCAACCGTTCCCGTCAGATTGAAACCACCTTTTTTTTGCTCTTGCTTTGATGCTGAGCCACCACAGCTTGTAATACTTATTGTTAGCACTACTAAGGCTGCACACAAACGAAGTGTCTGAATCATTCGTTTGTCTAATCTAAAGTTGTTCATTTTGTTAAGTTTTATCATGATTATTTAACGATTCTAATTTCGTAAAAGCACCATTGACTTATGGTTAATGCAAAGTGAAGCATGGTTAATTAAGGTTAATGAGTTAGGGGTTAGAAACTAGTGATTAGAGTTTAGTGATCAGATATTAGCGAATAGTGGCTTGATTAATGGCTATTGAGTCCGAAGTCCGGAGACTGAAGATCGAGGTGATTGCAGCCAACTTAATTATTAGTTGTAATTTCAATTCAATAGTTTCCTAAACTACAATGTAGACCATTTCACTTCAATCTCATACAGTAAACATTGTATTAATCCAAAACTTCACAACGGTTTTACTACCTTCTACTCACCAGCTGACATTTACATACTGCCAATAGTCATTAGGTGAGAAACAACAAACAGACTCAAAACTTATCAACTCTAAACTCTTCCCAGTCTTCTAACTACTCATTAGCATACAACTCCTCCATCACTTCCATCAGCTTTTCAGCAGGAATATTATTTCTAACAATTGTTCCGTTTTTATCGAGTAAGAAATTATCTGGAACCTGGTTGATGCCATAAACTTTACTAATTGTATTCTGATAATTTTTCAGTTCTGAAAGGTTTATTAAATCTTGCATAGCATCCTGATTTATGGCCTTTTGCCAGGAAGAGAGTTTGCTGTCGAAGGAGATGCTGACGACTTGAAAGCCCTTTGTTTTAAACTTTTGATGTACATCTTTAAAATACTGATACTCCTTGCGACAAGGTCCACACCACGATGCCCAGCAATTGATAAAGATGTAGCTTTCTCCGTAGTAATCTGATAAACGAGTTATATTTCCTTTAGGCGATACAGCCTGGTATTGTATAAATTGACTACCCACTTGTCGCAGATAACAAGCATTGGCAAAATGCTCAATCTTTTTTAGCTCCTCTTCTTCTTTAAAGGCTGGTTTTAAAAGGGTAACAATCCTCTGTAATAATTCAGCTGATCCCAAGCCTGTATTTAAATATCTAAGAAGGTGCATTACACCCATTATAGATACAGGATGACCGGGATATTCCTTTACAAGTTTTAAGGTACGCAGTAGCAAGTGTTTCTGTACTACTTCGTTTACTTCACAATGATAATTTTGATAGCAACATTCAATTGCTTCTTTATAGCGACTAAGTAATTGATGTGAAAAAGAACCTTTAATGCGTTCTTTGCTTTCATCATTTATATCAGCTTTATAGTTTATTTTTGAGTTTTCAACAATTAACTGACCATAAAAAGAAGTAAAATCTTTGGTATAGAAGTCAAGTTCTGCAGGCTCCGTAACCACCCCTCTTAACGTAAAACGACCATTTTCAACCCAAAATGAATCTTTATGAGTTACTTTATCTGAATGAAAATCTCGGTCGTAGTATAAATATTGATCTTCAAGGCCTTTTATGTTGCCATGTATGATAAAGCCATTGCTTGGTTGATTGCTGATACAAGCCGACAATACAACCAATGCTACAAAGCTAAACTTTTTCATACAGTTAGAGGAATTAAATGAAGGTAAAAGAGTTGAGAAAACAATCCCTCCGAAATGGAGGGATTGTGAGTTATGAGTTTATTACTCGCGCGGATTTTGTTTTATGCTTCCATCACTTGTAATGATAACAGCTTCACCAATTGGAAGTGCCCAATTAATACTGTTGGCAGTCCACGTTACATCACCTCGAGTTAATGATAAACCTGCATCGTGCAGAGCATTTAAACGTTTCATATCGAAAAAACGCATTCCCAACACATGAAACTCACGACGGCGCTCATCAATTACATGGGCAATAGCCTCGGTTTGATTGGCAGCGCTTAGTAAGTGTAAATCAGATGCTACAGCAGCAGCTGAAAAACGTTTAGCTCTCAGAGTATTTAAAGCATCCATGGCCTCCGTTGCTTTATTGTCACGAGCTAAACACTCAGCTTTTATTAACAATAACTCAGGAACAGTAACACCCAAAGGACAATCTACTGATGATCCATAATCAATTCCCCATACATAATTGCCTTCAATATCTCGTCCACACATTTTTGCAACGCGTAAGTCAATATCTTTATCTGGAAATAAAGCAAGCAACTCGTCTGTAAACGTTCCCGCATTTTTCCAATTTGGGTAGTCACCCGTAGAAATCATATACATTTCCTTCATCAAAACGTATTCAGGATTATTTATTCCTGTAGGCAATGCACCACTTACAGCGTCATAATCAATTAAATTTGAATTATGTGACAAAGCAGCATTAGCTTGCGTTAGCGCCTCACTATAATTACCCATGTGTAGGTATACACGAGCCAACATAGCCTGTGCAGCTGCCTTATTGATTCGGTCAATAAATGGGCGCCCTTCATTTAAAAGAGGAATAGCTGTTGTTAGATCTTCAACTATCAATTCATAAACATTATTTACAGACTGGCGAACAATTGACTCTTCCTGATTTGAGTAATCCAATATAATTGGCACACCAGATTCTTCATCAACGGCTTGACTTAAACCATAATGCACACCAAACAAATTAACCAAACGCCAATAAGCATGAGCCCGATGTGTTAATGCCTCAGCTTTATATTGATTTTTAAGATTCTCATCACCCTCTAAATCAGGAAGTACCTGCAAAATATAGTTAGCATTTCCAATACAACTGTAATGAGCATCCCATAGGTTATCTTCTTCATTAGCTCTAAAGAAAATATCATCTAAACGATAAATAGCAGCATAATAACGTCTATATGAATTACTCTCAGCCCAAGCGACATCCTCATCCAACATCTTGATGTTGTCACTTATTAACTGGATTTCATTAGAATTACCATATGTACCAGATAAAAAGTTACCTGCTTCCAGTAAGTCATTGACCTGATCAAGAGTTTCCACAATGGCTTTACCGCGAGGTTGTATATCAACATAGTCGTCGCAGGATGAAAGAAGAACTCCTGCCATTAGTGCGAATAATATTGTTATTTTTTTCATTGTTCTTCAATTTTAAAATTCAAAACGTGCTCCAACTACAAATGATACCGGTACTTTAATACCCGGGCGATAAGCTTGTGCAAAATTACCTCCAAAGCTGATTTGACGACCTGAGAATGGCACTGATTCAGGATCTAAATCCACATTGTTAGCTGTCCAGATTAAGCCCAAATCACGTACCTGGAAAGTAAGGTTAGCTCTTTGAATTCCAACTTTACTCAATAGATCTTTGTTAAGTTGATAATTCAGGGTAATATCCTTTAACCGAATATGAGATGCATCATGCATTCCGTAATTAGATAATGTAAACGCGCTCTTTCGATCATATGATGTTAATTCACCTAAATCTCTTGCATAAGCAGGTATATCAGTATATGCCTCATCACCAGGATTTACCCAGACATTAGCAATATCCTTATGTTTTGATTTGGTATCATCCCAGTTTTGAAAAGCTGCATATTTTGCATTTAGATTTTCCTGGAACACATGTCCAAATTTAAATGTGATTAAAGCTGATAATGTAAACTGCTTATAAGTAAGTACATTAGTTAAACCACCAAAGGTTGGTGAGATAAATGGTTTAGTTGTTACCATATCCTCCTGTGTCATTTCCGTAAACTCAGGATCAGTATAAGAAATGATATCTCCATTTTTGTTATATACTTGAGGATTGCCATTAGCATCTAAACCAGCCCAATCATAACGAACCTGTGAGCTTACATCTTCTCCTATTACTTTGGATCGACTGGCTTGTACATCATAGTAATAACTTGAACCAGTAGTCGGAGCACGCCTACCATATTTCAGCACTTTGTTCTTATTATAGGTAAAGTTTAGGTTGGCATGCCATTTAAAATCATTTTTCCGAATAACATCTCCCCCTAAATTAATCTCAATACCTTTATTTGAAATAGCACCATCATTAGAGTAGACCGGAGGTAAACCATAAGTAGTATTTACTTGCTGCAATACTAACAAATCGCGGCTTTGCTTATCGTAAATATCAACAGTGACATTTAAGCGATTAAAAATGCCCAAATCAAATCCTAAGTTCTTTGTTGTTGTTTCCTCTGGTGCCAGGTTAGGATTTCCAGGACTATCCACTTTTGCGTATGGACGCGTATTTAAATAGTCATAATCTCTATAACCAATAACTGGCATAGTAAATAAACCACGACGCATATTTCCATTCACTCCATACGAAGCACGCAGTTTTAATATATCCAACCACTTAGCTGTTATAAATTCCTCTTTAGCTGCGTTCCATGAACCACTAATCGCCCAATATGGATTAACTGCCAAACGTTTGTTGATACCAAAAGCAGTTGCCTGGTCTAACTTCAATGATCCTTCAATGTTATATTTAGCTTTATAGCTATAACTTAAGTTAGAAAAACTTGAAATAGTACGACTAACCTGATTATCAAGGTAGGTATTATCGTTGTAGAAACTTACATAAGGGCTCAGGTAAGGGGACTTACCATCTACCGATATTGTATTTCCATTTTCAACCCATTCAGAATGATTAAAATTACGATCGTACAAGCCTGTTACATCACTATAACCAACAAAACGTTGTTGATTGGAAATAAAGTCATTCTCTGTTGCTTCCATACCTGCGACACCACTCACGACATGATCTTGAGCAAACACTTTGTTAAAATTAAGTGTCCCTCTTAATACCGTATAGACAGTGACATCTCGCTTCTTCTCTAGCCAATCACCATAAGGAACAGCCCGTGTAACGCCTGAACCATCGCCCGGATCAACATCAATAATATAGCTATTTTGACGCGAGCGCATGTAATAAGAATCAGCTTGTCGGTGATTTCTGGCATTTCCTTCAATACGGTTGTATTGATATTTAATATCAGCTGTTAACCAATTAGTAATTTTATAGTTGACTGCTGCTGCTAAACGTAAGTTGGCAACCTTGTATGAGTTATCCTGATATTTAAGATCCCTGATTGGATCATAACCCGCTTCATCAAACCCAAGACCTAGGAACTCTTCACGATATGGCTGGTAAACATCAGTGACAAATTGTGAATTGCCAGCCGCATCTTTTAGCGTTGCAAAACGCGGTATGTAGTTTCCAGTATAAAGAGCTTCTGTACCAATACCATTGTTAACATCTTCACTGTTTACCAAACTTACATCAAATAAGGTTGATAATTTCTTATTCAATTTGATATCGGTTGTCAATGATAAACTTAATCTTTCAAATTCATCACCAACAATAGGTTTTTCCTCTTTCGAGTGAGTGGCGGTAAAGTTGTAATTAATATAGTTAGATCCCCCATTAATACTTAATGAATTCTGCATTGCAAAACCCGGACGCAAAAATTCATTCTGAAATTCATCCAACACATCATTTTGACCAAGTGCAGCTAATGCAGCATCACGCTTGGCAATATCTGCCTCTGTTTGTCCGCTTGCATAATAAGAAGCCCAAACCTGATCAAAAGCATCCAGGTTGGCATATTTCTGATAGTATTTTGGTTCTGATGGATACTCACCCCATGCCGGATCCCACCAAGGAGGCGCAGATGGTTTGTAATTGATTGCAGTATATGCTCTTGAATCAGTTGGATATAATTCCTGGTAGTTATTTCGAACACGTATTTGCTCTTCTGAACTTGCTAATCCAAAGTCATCAAGATTCTGCTTGGTACCAAACGTCCAGTTAGTAGCAAACGATACAGTAGGTTTTCCTTCTTTACCTCTTTTAGTTGTTATTACAATTACACCGTTTGATGCACGTAAACCCCAAAGTGCAGTAGCTGCTGCATCTTTTAGTACGTCAATTGACTCAATAGTTTCCTGATCAATATCATTAAATGGACCTTCGTAAGGGAATCCATCAACAACAATTAGTGGCTGACGATTTAAGGAATTCCTTGCCTGCATGGCAGGATCAAAAACTTCACCTTCTTCATCAAAGGTACTGATACCCCGAAGAATCAACTCTAAACTTTCTTGTCCACCATCACGTGTAACAGCATTTATATTCAATCCTGTTGCTAAACCTTCCATTCTGTCATCCAGGTTAGTTGTTACCTGTCGCTCTATACTCTCAGATGTTACTTTAACTGCAGCTGAAGTTGCACGAACCTTACTGGTTTTTGTGTAACCTGTAACGACTACCTCATCAATGTTCTCCATATCAGATACCAAAACGATATCAATAACCGTTCTTCCTTCAACTGGAATAATCTGAGTGGCAAAGCCCAGACTGGACACTTCTAATACCAAATTATCCTCTACAGGTGCCTCCAGTACATACTTACCATCAACAGCCGATACACATCCATATGTTGTACCTTTAAAGCATACAGCAGCAAAGGGTAAGGGCTCACCTTTTTCGTCTTTTACAGTCCCTGTGATTTTCATTTTCTTCTCCTCCTGTTGTTCTTCAATAGCAACCGGCTTTGGTTCTGGTGCTTTACGCTGGATTACGTAAACCCCATTTTTTAATTCAAATGATAAGCCTTTATCAGCCAATATTTCAATTAAAATCTCTTCTATCTCACCTTCAGTATTAATGTCAAGATTTGAAAATGCTTCCACATCTTCGTTACTAAAAGCAAATACAAAGTCTGTTTGGGACTGAATTTTCCAGAATAAATCAGCCAAAGCGATATTACTTTCCTTAATCTTTACTCTGCTTCCCTGAGAGTAAACACTTGCAGAAACCTGCAACATCCCGATTAATAAAAACGCAACAGACAGTTTCATAATCCTGTACAGTTTTGTCATCTTTCTTCCCACAAGAAAGATGGGTTCTCGATTTTTCTTCATACTTTTGATATTGATTATTTAACGAATGAGCTGAGTGCCAATCAGCTTGTGATTTGCAGGGGATAGTGCCAATATCCCCTGTTTTTTTGGTTAATTCTTTGTAGATTTCTGTTTCTTAGTTAATGGATTTAATTACAATATTATTTTCAAAAATTTCAAATTTAACTTTATTTGTTGCTTCCAGAATTTCGAGCATGTCATCAATCGAATCATAACGATTGGTGTACAAAGAGAAACGTTTTCCTTTCATGCTTTCATTCTGGTAAAATATATTTAACTGATACCAACGTGCCATGTCTCGCATGATTCTCTCTAGTTGTTTATTATCATAGACAAATTTCCCGTCTTTCCAGGCCGCATATATATTGGCATCTACTTTATTTATAACAATCTGATTTGCATTTTGCTCAATAACGGCCTGTTGATCGGGCGAAAGAATAACGCTCTCCTGCATAGCATCTAACTCAATACTTCCTTCAACCAAAGTTACTACATCGGCCGTTTCATCTTCATAAGCCCGCACGTTAAATTCAGTGCCAAGTACCTTTATACGTTTGTCTTTAAAATTCACATAAAAAGGACGATTACCATCTTTCGCAACTTTTAAATACACTTCTCCCTTAACGAATATTTCCCGTTCTTCTCCTATAAATCGCTCAGGATACCGCAATTGCGATTCAGCATTTAACCACACTTGTGTACCATCTTCCAGCGTCAGGTTAAACTCCCTACCCTTGGATGTGATCATTGTATTAAATCGTAACTGCTGCTTGTTATTGCCACCATTATTTGCTGTATAATCAGCTCCCAGCGAATCCAGGTTAATGTGCGTTCCTGACTTTAGTATGTCAATCAATGTATCAGCACTGGCAACTTCAACGGTACTTCCATCATGTAAAGTCAGTACTGCTTTATTTTCTCCAGGTTTTATCTCATATGCTTTGGCATAGTCCTTACGCTTACTAATGTCATCGGTTAGCTGATAAACTGCAAAAAACAATACCAAAGGCACCATAACGGCGGCGGCATATGACATCCAACGTCCGATGCTTCGCTGTGGTTTGATCTTCTTATCCATGACCAACCAAGCGATGTCGCTGGCAAATTTATCGTATATAAGAGTTTGCTTTAATAGGTTCTGTTTATTTGTAATTTTCTTAAACAGACGGTGATTCTCTTCATCTTCCAGCCACTTCTCCAATACCTGCCGATCAGTATCGGAGAGTTCACCCTTTAGGTGGCGTGCTATTAATTCAGATATATTTTTGTTGTTGGTATGCATACAATCTTCCTTGTTTGCTACCATAACACGGAGGGGTACAATGTGGGTGACACTTTTTTAACTTTTCTTTAACCTTAATTTGCATAAAACAACTATCGAGCTGATTATATAGCACTTAGGGAGAAGGTTTTTTTTGAATGGTTTTGGGGTTCAAAGTTTAGTGTTTAGTGTTTAGTGTTCAGGGTTTAATGTTTAGAGTTTAGGGGTTTATAGAGGGGAATCCGATAATTATAGCAGCAAATGATCAAATTAACGAATTCGCAGGTAAATATTTAAACTCCTCAACTTTACAAATAAACAATTTCTCACTTCGACAAACCTACATCTACACCAAAACAATTAATACCCAATGCATCCCGCCCAATCGTTCACGAAGCGTTTTATAGGCTCTCTTTTTAAGGGTTTTAACCGTATTAACTGAAATATTGAGTTCCTCAGCTACTTCAATATTGGTGAGACCATTCATAGAGTTGATAACAATTTCGCGTGCCTGAGGCGACAGATCTTTAATGGCCTTATGCACTTCAGCATATACCATTTCTTCAATCTCCCGTTCCATGGCATCGTCGTGCTGTTGAAACTCACTTAATTCTTCTTTGTTTCGTTCTTTGACCTTCTCGTGGCGAATAATATTCAGGCAGCTATTTCGTACTGAAGTAAACAGATAACTGCGTAAAGCACTTTCACTAGCGAAATCGCTTCGACTGTTCCATACGGTCAAAAAAACTTCCTGCACAGCATCAGCACTTCCGGCAGTATCTTCGAGGTATTTATAGGCAAATGAACATAATGGGGTATAAAACTCTTCAAAAATTTCTTTGAAGGCTTTTTTACTACCATCTCTCATTTTAGCTACAGCGCCTGAAATTTGTTTCACCGGGT
>NZ_CEXQWX010000053.1:0-9844 GCF_982718395.1 Carboxylicivirga sp. | reverse complement strand
TCTCTTTTTTGTCAAAAAAACTAAAATGTTTGCTTATCCGCAAAAAAACTTCGTCATACTGAATGAAAATCACATGACATTATTGAGTGGTAAATAGTGATTCTACACAAATTTAAACAAAGCCCGATGCATAGCATCAGGCTTGTGATATCAATGATTTATCTTATAAAAATTCTACTGCTTATTCTCAGAGTCATTACAAACTCATATAAACCATAAGTCATAAGAATGGTATTTATTGCTGCTCCAAAAATTCCTCCAAAGCTTGCTTATTTTTTACATAGGCTAATTTACCAACAACCATGTGATATTTTTTCTTGTCGGCAGTAAATTGGTAAGCCATTTTAGCAAACTTTAATTTGGCTCCATCAAGATTAAACACACTTAGAATATCCAGAACCTGTGCGGTACTAATACATCCTTTCTCCATCAGGAATTCATTGGCCATAGCTACAGCATCACCTCCTCCATTCATTTCTGTTTCAATATCCTTTTTAAGAGTTGAGAAATCTGTATATGATAACTCGCAATCCTCTCCAGCTGCAGCTTCCTTCTTTGCGCTTATTTTGATAGCAGTATTAGCCTCAGCTTTCTCAGCAGGTTCCGGCTCTTTATAGGTAGTACTTTTTACAACAATTGTATCGCACTTTACATCTTCAAATTTTAATACACTTAGAGCTCCATTCCAATCTACACTTAACTCTTCTCCATCAGGACTTATATTCATAGAAAAAGAATAAGACTTACCTGCAAATATTACATCGCCTTTCTTTACGATTTCTGCTTTACCTCCACTTACAATCAATTTAGAAAGATCAATATTGCCAAGTGTTTTAGCCGATCCATTATAGCTACATTTTATTTGAGCATATACTCTGTCGCTATAAACATTATACTCCATCACCTTCAGGCTGAAAGCATCGAAATTCTGAATAGCTTTTTCAGCCAAAATCATTTTCTCCGTTTCAATAACCTTATTGTCTGCTTCGGCATAAGTAATTCCGTTAAGTACAAGGTTAAAGTGATCGGCATTGGCCTTTACAGGTGCCTTAACCCTGAACTGGTTGTATATAGTTTTACTCTCCCCTGGGTTAATAATGTACTTTTCTGACGTTGGATGCAACTCTCCTTTGTTCTGCACTAAACTGGCTTTGCTCCGGTCAATAACCAACACCCCTTCACCGGTATTCTCGGCTTTATAATTAGTATAATAACTCGATGTTGAAGAACTCACCTTTTGAAAGGTAATATTAACATGCTCGCTATTAACTGACTGAGGCATGTTATAAACAACTTTTTGAGCAATTAGATTAAATGCTACTGCTACAAAGGCAATTAGTAAACTACTTTTTTTCATTGATTTAGATTTAAATTTTAAAACTACATGTAACTCCCCATTTCACGTAACCTTGAATCAGTGCAATTCTGATCAAATTGACACTTCTCCTTTTCTCCAATGACCAATAACGTAGCCGATTGAAGCCTTGCAAAGATAGTATTATTAAAACTCCATCAAATTGTTTTTTTTCATATACGAAACTGGCATTCCATATACTTATTATATGATATTGATTTTACCTCGCCTAAACATTTTTATGAGCGTTTTAAGAAACAATTTGATTAAACACCAGGCGTGTATATCAAAACAGAGGTAAAAGTGTAAGCTTTACCTCTGTTTTGTGAAGATTTTATACAAACGTTTTATTATTTATGATTATCGTCGTAATACGAACTTAATGATTTATAAAAGCTAAAGCAGAGCACAATCAGCAACAAGGCAAAAGGTAACCCGGTAAGGATTGAGGCAGTTTGTAGTGCTGTTAATCCACCTCCAATTAACAATATGCCGGCAACCAGCCCTTCCATTGAAGCCCAAAATACCTTTTGCCCGACCGGAGCATCATGTCGCCCGCCAGATGTTAGGGTATCTACCACCATGGAGCCTGAATCTGATGACGTAATGAAAAAACTAGCAACCAATATCACAGCAATCAATGACGAAAGAAAGGCAAAAGGATATTGCTCCAGCAACTTATAAATCGCAGTTGCTACATTGTCATTAACAGCTTCGGTTATAACAGAATTACCAATTAACTCCTGATATAACGCACTGCCTCCAAATACTGACATCCAGATAAATGTTAACAATGTTGGTACAAGTAATACGCCCAATATAAATTCTTTCACCGTTCGTCCTTTAGATATACGTGCAATGAAAATACCTACAAATGGAGACCATGAAATCCACCAGGCCCAATAAAACACTGTCCATGAATTTTGCCAATGCTTGGTTTCGTTAACGCCTTTGTAGGATTCAGTCCAGAAACTAAGCTCAAAAAACTCATTAAGGTAATGTCCCAGATTCTGTACAAATGATTTGGCAATAAAAACGGTTGGTCCTGCCAATATGACGAATAGTAATAAAATAAGCGCAAAGCGCATGTTCCACTCGCTTAGTCGTCGTATACCTTTATCAAGCCCCAATACAAGTGATAAAGTGGCCATGGCCGTTATTCCAATAATTAAAACAATTTGAACTGTGGTATTCAACTCAAAATTGAATAAGTAACTCAAGCCGGCGTTCACCTGTTGTACACCAAAGCCAAGCGAAGTGGCTAACCCAAAAATGGTGGCAATTACCGATATAATATCAATCGCATCACCAATGGGCCCGTATATCTTATCACCTAAAAGCGGATGAAAGATAGAGCGTATCGTCAAAGGTAATTTGCGGTTAAATGTGAAAAAGGCCAATGCCAGTCCTACGATGGCATAGACAGCCCAAGCATGAACGCCCCAATGCAGAAAAGTGATGCCCATCGCCGATTTGGCAGCCTCTATTTTGTCTGAGTTATCGGTTAAAGGATTACTATTATAATGGAAAATAGGTTCGGCCACACTCCAGAATAACAAACCAATACCCATACCTGCACTAAACAGCATGGCAAACCAGCCTTTTTTAGAAAATTCCGGCCGGGCATCTTTACCTCCTAAGCGAATCTTACCGAACTTACTAAAGCCAAGAAACAAGGCAAATAACAGCATAACATTCACCATCAAGATAAAGAACCATCCGGTATTGTTCGAAACAGTGGCTTGTATTTGAGAAAAATATTTCTCCATGGGCTTGCCAACAATCAAGGTTGTTAAAACTAATACTGTAATAACCGTCAATGATGTAATAAATACCGGCCCATTTGCCTTGATTCCAAAGATTGTGCGCTTGTCGCTTCTTTTATATTTCTGATCCATAATCTTCTGTTTAGAAATAGTAACCAATATTGATATTAAATCGCATGTGCCAATCAGCGTCGGCTGATCCTTCCGCAAAAGCATTGGTCCACTCCGGCCCAAGCCATGCATGGTTTTTTCCCCAGGCTGAGTCTACATAGGTATAGATTGGTCCTGCAGCAATCAGGCAACCCAACACATTCATATAAGAATCATGAAAACCTTCTTTAGATTTCCTAAACCAGGAGAAATCGTTATAAAACATTAGATAGTCAATGATTTCATGTTTGCAGGGAACTGTATATGAAGCCCCGGCACTTACGACCTGACCTTTAGCTGCCACGTTATAAGGAGCACCATATGCCGCCATCTCAATCACTTCTTTGTATTGAACAGAATCGTTAGGGTTCTTACTAAAAGTTAATGCCTGCAGTTTTAATCCCAGCTTTTTACCATTATAGCGATAACCTAATGCCAACGCCGAGTGATCGCCCATCTTATTAGTAACAATATTGTACAAACCGCCATACATTGCCGATAATGAAAGACTTGATGAGTTGTCTGCCCCAAAACTATAGGCAACTTTTATATTGGCCTGATTAACTTCTTTGTTTCGCCCGGATACATCGTAAGAATAACGGTTGGCAGAAATAGGAGAATTATTACTGAAGTTCAACTCTTCGGCATTTTTATAAAATGCAGCTTGTAACTGAAGGTGCGTATAAGTCTTCACCCATTTAATTCCCATATCATGGTCATCTTCCAACCCAACATAATAGGGCAAATTAAAAAACCAGCTATTGGAGTTATATGGTTGAAGACCAAATGGTACCTGGTTGAGGCCAAGTTGCCAGGTACTGTTGTGATCAGTATTATATTCTACCCATCCATGTTTAAGCATGCCGCCACCAAAACTATTCGAATAGAAACGATATTCTGCATTAATTCCTATCTTCTTGTAACTTCCCTTGGCATTAATGCGAAAAAGATCATAGCCAAAATCACCTCCTCTTTTAACTTGTTCGCTTTTCCAGTCAGACAAATTATAATTAAAGCGTAAAGCACCGCCCAGCTCCAATTCAGGCTTGTCATTATCTTGAGACAAAGCACCATAACTAAAACATGTTAATAGTAAAGTAACAAATACAACCTCATTAAATCTCATACGATATATTCTAATTTTAATCTAATTATGCAATAAATAGCTACTTTGCTTAAATGCTGCAAAAGCACTTTTAGAATGGACTAATTGCTAATTATTGTTCTCCTTTTTTGAGGCCGCAAAGGTATATCTTAAGTTGTGGAATGACAAATCTGTTCTGTACAACCTATTTCTTTCAACAGATGATAACAACAAATTAACGAGGTAAAACCTAAAAAATATCCTTTTGGATAGGAGCTTATAAAGTTTCCAATAAACAGTTCTATTGACCGGACACTTAGTTATTGCTTATCCGTTTCTCGATATATTTTGAATTAATAATACGAAGTACTCCCATATAATTCATTTTAAATTCAACCAAATCTCCTACTTTATAGTTGTTAGGATTATTCTTGAGGTCAATGACTAACATGTCGGAGCTGGCCCCCACAAAGCTAACAGATTCATCTACAGGTGTAATATGTTCTTCATCAACATCCAATAAACCCAGGTCTAAAATACCTCTAAACGATGTTTGTCCGATTTGTTTGTCATCAAACTCCACCTCATGACCTTCCACATTAACTCCCATCTCACCAATAGGCACCAATGGCTTTTCACTTAGTTCAATTATTTCAGAGTATAATCTAAATACATCCGACTTCATGCTATTATAAGTCGTATTGTTGTATACATCCGTACCAAGAAACAAAGTTTCACCAACTCTAAAATGATTTATCCCTTTAGGCAATAAATTTTGAAAAATCAAAGGGATAGTAACCGACGAACCACCAGAAACAAACTCAATTTGCTTATTAAAACGTGCTTCAATTAATTGTTCGTATAAGCACAATTGAATCAATTTATCATGGTTGGGCAAAACACCATATAAACAAGACAGGTTGGTACCAATACCAACCACTTCTATGTTTTTTAGTTGGAACACCTGCTTGTAAAAATTCATGAAGTAGTCACCCATCACCCCTTCCCGCAATTCTCCCAGTTCAATCATAATAATCACCTGATGAACTTTGTTTTGTTTTAATGCCTCTTCAGATAATAGTTGAATGGTATTAATTTCGGTATTAAGACTAATGTCTGCATATTTAACAACACTTGGTATGGCTCTTTTAGCCGGAGGCTTTATATAGGTTGTTTTGACTTCAGGGTTTAACTGTTTAATTGTTTTTAAGTTTGAAATACGCGAGTCACAGAAATCTGTGATACCAAGCTCCAACAAGACTTTCAGATAATCTTTATTGCCACAAAGTAATTTAGAAACAACCGACCATTGAATGTCATTACTGCTAAAAACTTCATTCAAGTAGTTGAAATTACTTTTTAATTTCCCTTTGTTTAAGGTGATAAATGCCATTGTTAATGCTTTTATTTATTGACTGTGTTTGAGTAGCGCATTTCTGCATACTTTGTTTTAAACCCAATGCGTTCATATAACTTCTTGGCTGGGTTGTCATACTCAACGTGTAATTTTACATCACCATCGCAATGGGCAAAAGCTTGCTCAATAATCTGCTGACCAATCCCCTTCCCTCTGTGCTTTTTATCCACTGCAACGTATACCAAGATATGGTCCGGTATATAACCACTCATACCGGTGTGGTTAATGACCAAGGCGCCTACAAGTTTTCCGTTAAGATATGCTCCTAATGCAAAACCACCTTCGCTTTTCTCTGATGAGAAGGCATAGTCAAGGCATTTATTAATATCATCCTTTGGATCACCATATTCACCAAGGTGAGTAAACAGAAAATCAACATATTCGTTTCTGCTTATTTTATCAAAATCCTTTTCGCGTGTATACTTAATAATTTCTAACATTTTTTCTTTTCTTGATTGATTGGTCAGTTATTTAGTAATTGTCTATTATAGAATCAGACTGTTGTATGCTTGAAACCACATGTTCTATTGAGTAAGCAATTGCCGACACGGTAATGCCTATTATATTTGCATCGAGTTCCCAAAGAATTGGAACTTCAAAAATGATTAAACAAAGTGTTGTTAATCCTCCGGAAATCATTGAAATAAGAGCTGCATTAGCATTAGGCCTTTTGATAAATAAAGCAGCTAACACAGGAATTATCATACCCGACACCATAAAAGAGTACGAGTGTAGCATCAGTTCAAGAACACTGGTAACTTTCAAGGCCATGAATAAAGCCAATATGCCAATAATTAGTGTGATGAGTTGCGAGTAGCGAAGGTTATACTTTGAGTTATGCAGTTTAAACACATCTGTCAGCACATTACCCGATGCGGCCATTAAGCAACTATCGGCTGTAGACATAATAGCTGAAAAGTAAGCCGAAAGAACAATGCCCATAAAGCCCACAGGTAGTATAGTTCGTAATAAAACAGGTAAGCCCATTTCTGAATCTAAATTAGACAAAGTATAATCGACCAGTAATCCATTTTCTAAAGCTACTCTGGCAAACATACCCAGCGTAACTCCCAGAAAAGCCATTAAAGGATATTCAAACAAACCAGCAATGAACCAGCCTCTTTGGGCGGTTTTCGTATCTTTTGCGGCATAGATTCGTTGATACAATGTCATGCCAATAAACCAGATGGGCACAATAGTAAACATCCAGTTAACAATTTGCTGCCAGGAAATGGCTGTCAGGCTCAAAAAGCCAGGTTCCAAGGTATTTGTAATGGTTTCTATACCACCAACTTTAAAATAGGCAAAAGGTAAAGCGACCAGCAACAGGCCGCCCATCAGAATAATCCACTGTATGGTGTCGGTGTAGATTACCGCTTTAAGCCCGCCCAGCACCGTGTATATAACAGCTATGGTTCCCATCACTAACAATGCCATATCAAGGGACAACTCAGGAAAGGTAGAGGCCGCCAGTTTTGCACCTGCCAGTATCTGCGAGGATGTAAAACCTATATAACCAATGGCTGATATAATACCTGCAAATAAAGCTACGCGCTTATTGTAAACACTCCCAAGAAATTGCGGGAAGGTTAAGAAGTTTTTAGCTTTACCCATCTTCGACACTTTAGGAATCAGCAGAACGGCACTTAACCAGGCACCAACAAGACCTGTAAAAAGCAACCAACTTCCGGATAACCCCATGATAAAACCTAAGCCTCCCAGTCCTATTGAAAAGCCACCGCCCACATCAGTGGCCACAACCGAAAGGCCAATGTGTCCAGCCTTTAGCGTCCTTCCTCCAACATAGTAATCATCTGGCGTTTTGTTTCTCATCATGAAGAAAAAGCCCACTCCCAGCATAGCTATCAGATAAATGACAAAAATGAGAATATCAATAATATGCATGTAATCTTCTTTTATCTTTTAATAGTCATGAATTAAAAATGGAGTAAAGAGCAAAAAGCTTAAACTTATGACTGCGATTGACTGCCTCGTTTAGCAGTTATTTTGGTTTGAGTGAAATTGCAATCGTAAACTTATGGGTTAAATGCAAACAAGCAGATGGAATAAATAAACACAAAAAAGAACACCATAACTGATGTACGAAAAACCTACTATCTTCCTGCCACATAACCAGCTTGCAGCTTTACCCCATATTGTTTTATATTATTTCGACGGCGAGTTCTATTTTTGTAGTACGCCCAACGTACCTGACATAACCTCTGCTGATTAAAGAGTAAATAACTTCCTTTCCTTTACTGTATGAAAGATTAGATTGCCTGATAATTTCTCCGTAGATACATTGTCCTTGTTGCTTTAATAGTAAAAGTATTTCTTTTTCATTTGTTAGTGATGTGAGTTTGATAGATTTTACTTCTTTCATACCTACATTTTATTACTTATTGTTGATTGTTAGTTTTTAACTCGACATAATACTTACAATTACTCCACCCTTTCTCTCCTCTCTTGCAGAATACATTTTTATAAATCATTAACGAAGGTTGCTGAATGGGTTTCTTACCCTGATAAATTTCACAGTTTTCAGAATAAGGACATAACAATTGTCTAGACATGAGTTTAAGGTTTTGTGGTGATATGCTTATAAAGAATATTCATACTTTCGATACTCCCTGCAATGTTGGTATTTTTAATTAGTGTGCCGGCATAGTGATAGTCAGCTCTTAAAAAGGTTTTATTCATCGGTAGCGAGTTGAGTCGCGCAATAGTATATAATGAAGTAATTCCCTGCCTGCTCATTTCGGCTTCCATCTTTTGCAAAATAAGTGTTGCAAGTCGATTTCCCTGGTGAGCTTTCAAAGTGGCAAAATCGGTCATTTCAGCATTACCTCCTTTACGATCCACTTCGGCCGCAGCTACAGCAACAATTTGCCCATTCTTCTCGGCACCAAAATAATGAATATCGTTCTCCATTGATTCAATTAAGAATTCCGGATCATGAATAGGAAACGGATATGTTTCAAAAATTTCATCATAAATGTGGGCAATCTGGTCAATATCATCAACCTTCAGAGGTCTGATTGTGTATCGGGATTCATGAATTACCTCCCCATCCTTTTTGTGGTATAGTAAGTGACCTAATCCATTTAGTTTATCTTTTTCGATATGCAGTAATCGGTCTGAGCTTAAGAACTTAGAAATGAAAAAAACGTCTTCATCATCTTTGTAAAACTGCGGAATAGCAGCTTCGAGGATAAAGCCATTGGCATAAAAAAGAGGTGCCGCCCATTTAGGCACCTTACAGAATATTTTAGTATAGCCTTCGATACGAGCCATTTTCGACAATTGAGCAGGCATATCCTCGGCATCACGCTTATCCAGTTTCATCAGGTAAACACGATCGTTGTGCTTACCATGTTGTATCAAAGAACCGTTTCCAATGCTTTCTACCACATCACTTATTATCATCTCTTCTTTGTAAACGTTCATTGTTCTCGGGTATTAAAGAAATTACATCTGATTCATCAGATAAAAGTTTTTCAATTCCAATGGCTTTCGATTCGTCCCGTTCACTGACATTCAGCTCCAGGGTGCAATCTTCACATTGGTGGTTGCACATTTTATGCTCATAGTTGTCGGGCTCCTTGTAGGTGGTAATCACTCCTTCGTAATTGCGCAGTACCACTTTATTGGTCGACCAGGATATAATATAGTTAGGCATTACGGGTATTTTACCTCCGCCACCTGGTGCATCAATCACATAGGTTGGGCGGGCGAAGCCACTTGTATGACCAACCAGGCTCTCCATTATCTCAATGCCTTTACCAATTGGGGTTCTAAAATGTGACAGTCCCTCGGACAGGTCGCATTGATACAAATAGTAAGGTCGCACCCTGTTCTGTACGAGCTTATGAAGCAGGGAACGCATGATTCTTGGACAATCATTTACACCGGCCAGCAATACCGATTGATTACCAAGCGGAAAACCGCCATCGGCCAGACGTGCCAGTGCTTCTTTGGCTGAGCTGGTGATTTCATTGGGGTGATTAAAATGTGTGTTGATCCAAAGTGGCTGGTATTTTTTTAGTATCGATATCAGGTTATCGGTAATACGA
>NZ_CEXQWX010000052.1:0-36748 GCF_982718395.1 Carboxylicivirga sp. | reverse complement strand
CCTTGGTGTGGCTGTTGAATATAGTATTGCTGTTTCTGAAAGTATAATCAGTCAGGTTTGATCTAACGATTATGTCGCCAAGCGATTCAAGCAGCTTTTGTAGATTCCTGTTAAGAGAGTAGTCCAATTGTGGAGCCAGACGGTTTAAGGCCATGACAATAGCTCCTTGTTTGACAGGTTTTTCTGTTAGTTTCTCAACCATTGGTTGTATTTGACGTGCTAAGGATGAGATGTTTAACAATCCCTCGCATAGTGCCTCAATCACAAATGGCTTAACTTTAATAACCGATTCAACTGCTTGACTAACCGTTTTCATGATTCACTTTTGCTGCAAATATATACAATGTTAAGATATTAACAAAGTGTTATAAAGAAGTTTTTTTTGTTGAAAAACTTTCATAAACACAATGCAATTGATATTTTTGACACCAAATGATACTTTGGGAATTTTATAAAGTGATGTAAGTCGATTGAAAAATGATACGATTCAACACGTTTGAGTATCTAAATTGAGATACAATGGGATGTTCAAGTTGACGGAGAGTATCATCCAACATTGAAAGCAAATTATTAGATATATGAAATTTGATTTAAAAGGTTCGATTGTAGCCATTGTAACACCATTTAAAGCAAATGGAGAGATTGATATTGATGCATTTGATCAACTGATCGAATGGCATTTGGAGCAGGGTACAAATGGTATAGTTGTTTGTGGTACAACTGGTGAAACGCCAGCTTTAACAGGCGATGAGGATGCTTTCCTGATTGAGCGAACCGTTAAAAAGGTTGCTGGTCGAGTTCCTGTCATTGCAGGTACAGGAAGTAACTCAACGCATGAATGTATTAAATATACCCGAAAAGCAGAAGCAATAGGTGTTGATGCAGTTTTAGTTGTGGGCCCATATTATAATAAACCTACTGAGAAGGGTATGTATATGCATTTCGCCACAGTGGCTGAGGCAGTAAATGTGCCAATTATTCTTTATAATGTTCCAAGTCGTACAGGATCAAGAATATCAGTATCGAACGCCATTAAGTTAGCTAAAGCTTACGATAATATTATTGGTATAAAAGAAGCATCAGGAGATTTGGCCTTATTTACCGAGTTGATCGCTCAGCGACCCAATGGGTTTAAGATATATAGCGGAGATGATTTCCTGGCATCGTCAGCTAATTTATTGGGAGCAGACGGATGTATTTCAGTAATTGCTAACGTTGTTCCAAAAGAGTTTTCATTGTTAATGGAAAATTCGCTAAGTGGAAAAGTTGAAGCAACCAATGAAATTTTTTACAAATACAGAGAGTTGATGGATTTAATGTTTGTTGAATCCAACCCAATTCCTGTAAAAACAGCGATCGCACAAATGGGAAAAATTCAAGAAGTGTTTCGTTCGCCCATGTGTTCAATGGAAGAAAATAACAAGGTCTTGTTATTGGATGAATTAAGAAAACTAAAAGTAATTTAGATATTTTAGTTGTTGTTGGATTGGATAAAAAGAGTGTTTCAACGGGAACGCTCTTTTTTTATCGCTTTACTTGCTATTAAACAATTCTAACCGTTTAACATTGGTCAAATATAGAGTCTAGAGGTCTAATGTTAAACCCGTATTTCTTAAAAAATAATCCAGGTACTTTTCTGGGAGAGTGATCAGATATGGATTGATGTCATATAAATATGTCCCATAATTTTCTACATTTGGGCTTCAAAATCCTATAATGATGATCGATATTCTAAAAAAACACCGGACAATTCGAAAATATACGGAAAAGCCTATTTCTGAAGACCTTTTAAATGATATATTGCAAGCCGGAGTCAGAGCCTCTACGACTGGTAACATGCAGGTATACAGTATTGTAATTACAAAGGACGAGGCTATGAAAGAAAAATTAGCACCATGCCATTTTAATCAGCCAATGGTCAAACAGGCACCTGTTACATTAACATTTTGTGCTGATTTTAACCGATTTAATTTGTGGTGTAAGCAAAATAAAGCTGAGCCTGGCTACGATAACTTTTTATCATTTGTAACGGCTGCAATAGATGCTTTATTAGTTGCTCAAAATGTTTGTGTGGCCGCTGAGACGAAGGGTTTGGGTATATGTTACCTTGGAACCACAACTTATTTAGCTGATAAAATTATCGATATATTGAATTTGCCTAAGGGAGTTGTTCCAATCACTACTGTAACATTGGGTTACCCCGATGAAACCCCAGAACTGGTTGACCGGTTACCTCTAGAGGCGGTTATTCATCATGAGACTTATGAGGATTATACAGAAGATAAAATCAATCAGTTATATGCTGATAAAGAAAGCTTAGCATCGAACAAAATTTTTGTAGCCGAGAATAATAAAGAAACATTAGCCCAGGTATTTACGGATGTTAGATATAAAAAGGCGGACAATGAACATTTCAGTGCTGTTTTATTAGATGTGCTAAAAAAACAAGGTTTTATGTAGAATCTATATGGACGTGCATAAGTCTGCATGGTCTCTTTGTTAAAAAAACGAGTCGTGCGTAAACCTGCACGATTTCCTTGAAGAAAAAGTTTGTTGTGCATAAACCAGCATGAACTCCCTGTGAAAAAGATGAGCTATGCGCAAATCTGTACGACTTGCCTTGTGTAAAAAACGAGCCGTACATAAATTTGCATGACTTCTTTGAGAAGAAAGCAGACCTTGCTTGAATCTGTATAGATCTGATAAGTATTTGTTTTTCTATTAGTGAAGCAACCCTTCCTTTAATTTGGCATCTTATGGGTAAGCCTGTTATTCATTAAAAATGCAGCCCTATGAAAAACATTATCTTCTCTTCTGTTATTGTATTGGCCATGATACTTTCGGCTTGTAATACTGACAATGAAAGCTTTGATGAATATGTGCCAATTCATTTAGACCTGAAAGCACAAGAAATTGTTGAGGCATCGAATCAATTTAGCTTTGAGCTTTTTAAGTCAACTATTAAGGATAAAGAGGAAAATATATTACTGTCGCCATTTAGTGTTTCTCAGGCTCTAGGGATGACGTGGAATGGAGCATCTGGCAATACATTAAATGAAATGAGTGCTGTTCTTCAATACCCCGATGAAGACCCTGCAACAGTAAACCAATCCAACCAGACCATTCGGGAGGCGATAATAAATTCAGATTCAAAGGTAGATATCCATATTGCTAATAGTATTTGGTATCGGCAAGATTATTCTGTGTCACAAGACTTTTTATCCACTAACCAAAAATACTATGATGCCGAGATTGAAGGTTTAGATTTTTCGAGATCGGAGGAGTGTAAGCAAATCATTAACAATTGGGTGAGTGATAATACCAAAGGGTTGATACCAGACATAGTTGATAATGTATCTGGCGATCATGTGATGTTTTTAATTAATGCCATCTATTTTAAGGGACAATGGACTTATCGCTTTGATAAGCAGGCAACGAAAGATCAACCTTTCTACTTAGAGGGTGGTAATACCTTAGAAGTACCAACAATGACAGTGGAAACAGATTTGTTAGTTAATGAAACAGACTTGTGCATGGCTGTTGCTATACCATATGGAAATAGTCATTTTGAAATGATTGTACTATTACCAGCACAAGGTGAGTCGTTGGCATCTATAAATGATATTTTTGATGAAAAGGTATGGCAGGATTTAATGAATGGAATGCAGAAAAAAGGCCTGAACTTATACTTGCCAAAGTTCCGATTCAAATATGAAAAAACACTGAATGAAAATTTAAGTGCAATGGGAATGCCAACAGCTTTTACTGATTACGCTGATTTTGGCCGGATGAATGCAGATAATATCCCCAACTTAAAAATTAATAAGGTTAAGCATAAAAGCTTTATTGAGGTGAACGAGGAAGGAACGGAAGCAGCTGCTGTAACAAGTGTTGAGATGGAGATTACATCCATAGGCCCCAATCCCATACCGGAGTTCAAGGTGAATCGTCCTTTTGCATTTGTGATCAGAGAGAAAGATACAGGCGCCATTTTATTTATGGGATAGGTTTATAATCCACTATTATCAGAATAAATACAAGACTAATCTCTCTAGAATCTTTTCTTAAGGAGAAGATTGCACTTTGAATAAGAATGTATTGCATAATACTCATCATCAAATTAACGTACACTGAATCAATCAGGTAAGGTGATGAGTTAAAGATTGATTCAAGAACTGTTTACTGGCATATCAATATTTAGTTTTTCTGCCAGTTGCTGAAGATCGTTGATCACAGAAGGGTGAATGTCAATACCTTCTTTTTTCCGAAGGGTTTCTATTATTCTTTCCTGATCTCCTGGTATTTGAACCTTGGGTTGTCCTTCAATGCACTGCGTTTGTCTGAAAGCCCGAATCCAGTTATCCATGTGCTCTTTAAATTCGTTGGCAGGCCGGAAGGCATCAATGCGCATGGCACCGACAAAATGCCCGATGCCTTCACCAACCGGATTTGGTGGAGGTGACAAGAATGAAACAAAAGGTGGAACCCAGGGGCCATAATTCGCACCGGATAATACAGCCGAAAAAATATCAACCCAGGCTCCAAGACAGTAGCCTTTATGCGAGCCATGCTCACGATCGGAGCCCAGCGGAAGCATAGCACCTCCATTTTTCAAAGCTCTGTTATCGGTTGTGTGATTCCCTTCTTTGGTTTGAGCCCACCCTTGAGGAATATCTTTGTTTTGTCGCTCACAAACTTCCAGCTTGCCGTTCGCAGCTGGTGTTGTCGCCATATCCATTACAAAAGGAGGTTCATCTTTTGCCGGTATTGCAACTGCAATAGGGTTAGTACCCAACATGCGATCTGATGAAAAGGTTGGCGCCACCAAAGCACTGGCATTGGTCATGCTGATGCCAATCATATCGTGTTCAAGTGCCAGCATGGCATGGTAGCCGGCAATACCAAAATGATTTGAGTTTTTGACAGCAACCCAACCGGTACCGGCTGTTTTAGCCTTTTCAATTGCAATACGCATAGCTTTCTGCGCAACTATCAGGCCGGCGCCCTTATCACCGTCAACAACGGCAGTACTTGGTGTTTCGTGCACAACATGAATGTTTGGCTGTATGTTCAACCGTTGCTGTTCCCATAAACGGATATAACCTGCTAATCGGGCAATTCCATGAGAATCAACTCCGCGTAAATCAGCTGAAATAAGAGCTTCAGCAGCCAAAGTTGAATGATCATTCCTGGCTCCTGCAGCTGAAAATACCTGTTGGATAAACGATTGAACCCTTTTGGCAGCGTATTTCATTTATTCACTTCTATGGTTGTAAACGGCACTCGCCTGGGCAGTTGGCATAATGAGCATATCATTAATGTTTACATGAGCAGGACGCGTTACCATATATTCGATGGCATCAGCAACGTCATCTTCATAAAGAGGTGTCAGACCTTTATAAACATTGTCAGCTTTTTCCTTGTCTCCATGGTATCGTACAATGGAAAACTCTGTTTCGACCATGCCAGGTGAGACAGATGATACCTTTATGTTATAAGGTAATAGATCAATTCTCATTCCTTTTGTAATGGCTTCAACTGCATGTTTGGTAGCACAGTAAACATTACCATTGGCGTATGTCTCTTTACCGGCAATAGATGATACATTAACAATGTGGCCTTTTTTGCGCTCCATCATGAATGGGATGATTTGCTTCGAAAAATAAAGTAAGCCCTTGATATTAGTATCAATCATTTGCTCCCAATCGCTCCAAAGCCCGTCATATATTGGATCAGCTCCAGCTGCCAGACCTGCATTATTAACTAAAATGTCAATGCTCTTCCATTCTTCGGGTATGGATTGAATGGCCTGGTCGATAGCCTCTGTTTTTCTAATATCGAAGCATAAATTCAAAATATTGACGGTTTCGCTTTTTAATTCTTCTTTAATGGTCTCAAGTCTCTCACTTCTTCGACCTGTCAGAATAAGGTTGTAGCCAATTTTTGCAAGCTTTCTGGCGGTTGCTTTTCCGATTCCGGAAGTAGCTCCGGTTATAACAGCTATTTTTTTCATCGATGTTGTTTATCAATTAATATTCCTGATTAGAAAATTATAAGGATTGTTGATATATATTTCCAATATGCAATTACGCCTGATAATTGTAAGTGTTCGTTTGGTATTTGCTTTATTTTTTATACTTTCAACATTGAATACCCGCTTGACCGATACCCTGCAAATGTATATTAAATTGTTTCTGATAAAGAAAAGAACAATTAAAAAATGCTGAGTTATGAGTACAACATTACCAACAATAGAAGAAGCTGAGAAGTTAGATTTAACTTCAGAGGAATTTGAAAGGATTAAAGAATTATTAGGCCGTCATCCTAATGCATTGGAGTTGGAGCTTTTTTCAAGGCTTTGGTCAGAGCATGCAACGTACAAAAACTCTTTAAAGTGGCTAACCACTTTGCCTACCGATGGTGAGAATGTGCTTGTTAAAGCTGGTGATGATAATGCCGGTGTCGTTGATCTTGGAGATGGAAATGCATGTGTTTTTAAAGTTGAATCGCATAATAGCCCTTGTGCTATCCAGCCTCGATTAGGAGCCCTAACCGGATTGCGAGTGGTAATGCGTGATATTTTTTCGATGGGAGCGAAGCCTGCTGCATTTTTAAGTTCATTAAGATTTGGCGATGGTAAACGCGATACGGCGCGTTGGCTGTTTGAAGAAGTGGCTGAAGGGATATGTGAGTTCGAAAGGGGCTTTGAAGTACCTATTTTAGGTGGCGAGACTTTCTTCTCAAGAGGTTATAATACCACACCAATTATTAATAATATGGCCATTGGCATCGTTCCAAAGGATCAATTGATATATGGAAAAGCAGAAGGAAAAGATAATCTGATGCTGATCATAGGTTCACGCACAGGTAAGGATGGTGTTGATACAGATGTATTTGAGACAGATATATTGGCCGAAATTGATACGCCTCCAAGCTCTATTGATCAGATGATGGATGTATCGATCGAGAAAGAACTGATGGAAGCTATTCACCAGTTATCAGACAGAGTAAACCTTGTAGGTGTTCAATCGATAGGCACACAAGGTGTTGTTGGAGCTGCTCTTGATATGGCAATGCGAGGTAAAGCGGGATTGGAAATAACGGTTGATAAAATTCCTCAACGTCATCAGGGACTTCAGGTAAAAGATATCCTGCTGTCGCAAACTTGGGGCAGAGTATTGGTTTGTATTTCTGCATCAGACTTGGATAAGGTAAAAGAGATAATTGAGCGCCTGGAAATAGCTATGTCGGTAATAGGAACTGTTACTGATACAAATAATGTCAAGTGCTTATATTCAGGTAACGTTGTTGCCGAACTACCAGTTAATATGGTTATGTTGGGCGAAGAAGCTCCGGTTTATGAGAGGGAGTTTGAAGAAAATACAGATAAACTTCCGGCTATTAACCTGGACATTTATGATGAGCCTGATCATTATCCGGATGTTGTAAATAGAATGTTGTCCAATTTAAATGTAACTTCTAAAAGTTGGTTGACCAATAAGTTTAATGGTCCAAATGGAAACGACTCAGATCATTTTGACTACCCATCAGACGCAGCATTTATTAAAATTGAAGGTTCAAATAAGTCTTTGGCAGCAACTATGGACTGCAACTCAAGGTATATGAAATCGGATGCCTTTGTTGGTGCGCAAATTGCTGTGGCCGAAGCAGCCAGAAATATTGTTTGTGCCGGAGGTAAGCCAATTGCCTTGTCCGATTGCCTGAATTTTGGTAACCCATATGATCCGAAAGTGTATGGTACTTTTGTGGATTCTGTAAAAGGAATAACTAAAGCATGCAATGAGTTTAAAGTACCTGTTGTAAGTGGTAATGTAAGTTTTTATAATCAGCGCTCAGAGAACGGCTTACTTAAAGCCATAACACCGACACCAGTTATAGGAATGATTGGTCTTGTTGAAGATAAAGAATGTCATAGCACATTATCTTTCAGGCATAAGGGTGATATGATATTCCTTGTAGGACAATCGCGTAATGATGTCAACTCGTCGGAATATGCAAGTAGTATACTAAATATTAAAAAATCAGCAGCACCTTATTACGATTCAGAAGAGGAACTGGAATTGCAGAATGCCGTTTCTGAAATGATAAGAAAAAATTTGGTTCGTTCGGTGCATGATGTTTCGAATGGGGGACTATTCTTTAGTCTGCTCGAATCCAGTATTCCAATGGAGTTTGGTTTTGATATTACCTCTGATGCTGAGATCAGAAAAGAAGCTTTCTTATTCGGAGAGTCTCAAAGCCGCGTTGTTGTTTCTGTTTCTTCAGAAAAGCAGGATGATTTTGTTGATTTCATGATGGAGACAAATGTTCCGTTCTCAATTCTTGGGCATGTTACCAAAGGTGAAGTTCGAATTGATGATGAATCATTTGGTTATATCTCTGATTTGAAAAAAGCGTTTGAACAAAAACTGGAGGTTTGGGTTGAAGGAGAATAGTTGAGGAGAATATTATTATGAAGAATATATTAAGAGTATCATCAATCATCATATTGGTTTTATCAGCTGGATTATTTGTTGCCTGGGCCAATGAAGATGAAAGTGATAAAGTAGTGGTTGGTGAGAAAGCACCGGATTTTAAAGTTGTAACTCCTGATGGAGAATTAAACGTAGCAGATTTAAGAGGTAAAGTTGTGCTGGTTAATTTCTTTGCTACTTGGTGTGGCCCATGTCTTAAGGAGCTGCCAGTATTGCAAAAAGAAGTTTGGGAGAAATATAAAAGCAATGACGATTTTGTACTATTGGTAATTGGAAGAGAGCATAGTGCTAAAGAATTAGAAAAGTTTGCAAAGGAAAAAGAATTTGATTTGCCTTTTTGCCCGGATGAAAATCGACAGATATTTAGCAAATTTGCTGCCCAGTCAATTCCACGAAATTACATAATCGATAAAGGAGGCAAAATCATTTATGCTTCCAAAGGATACAGTCATTCTGAGTTTGAGCACATGATCAGTGTTTTGAAAAAGTGCTTGTAATCAGCTGAAAAAATACAAAGAGGATGTTGTAGAAATAGCATCCTCTTTTTTTATTACTTTAAAATCCTTCCTTTTTTTTACTTTTGAGCAAATTTGAAGCAGATGACGGTTAAACCATATACAGAAGAAGGTTCGAAAAAAACTCAGGTGGCAGGTATGTTCAATAATATTGCCCCTAAATACGACTTTCTAAATCATTTATTATCGCTTGGGATTGATAAAATATGGCGCAAAAGAGCCATTAATCTTTTGAAGGGAATTAATAAACCTCTTGTTCTTGATGTGGCAACAGGTACCGGAGATTTGGCTTTGGAAGCCAACCGTCGTTTAGGATGTAAAGTTGTTGGCGTTGATATTTCGTCGGAGATGTTGAAGGTTGCCAAGGTGAAGATTTCAAAAAAAAGGCTTGATGATGTGATTACTGTGCAAGAAGGAGATTCAGAAAATCTGCCGTTTGACGATAATCATTTTGATGCAGTGATGGTGGCTTTTGGTGTGCGTAATTTTGAGAATCTGAACAAAGGTTTAACTGATATGGCCCGTACTTTAAAAGTTGGTGGTAAAATGGTCGTCCTGGAGTTTTCGAAGCCTGCATACTTTCCGTTTAAGCAATTGTATCTGTTTTATTTCAGGTATATTTTACCTTGGTTAGGCGGTGTTGTTTCAAAAGATAAAGCTGCTTATACTTATCTTCCTGAGTCTGTGTTGAGTTTTCCTGATGGGCAGTCGTTCGATGACGAATTAATCAAAGCTGGAATGACTCCTGTAAAACGATTTAAGCAAACCATGGGAATTGCAACAATTTATTTGTCAGAGAAACGAGAACAATAAAATTGACATTAATTAGTTATAGAAGTAAATACATCATCCCTTGAAAAGATTCATTTTTGTCATATTTTTAATTGCTCAATTGGGAGCTGTTTGGGGCCAAGGTAAAAACAGCCGGATAGCCAATTTGCGTTCATTTGATGAACGACCACTGCATTTTGGTTTTCTTATTGGAGTTAATACTATGGATTTTAGAGTTTATAACACAGGTGCTCCTATCAATGCAGCTGGTGATGTTCTTTACAGTGATGTACTCACTCTTACACCTGGATTAAATATCGGGATTGTATCCAGTTATAAATTGACAAAAGATTTAAATCTGAGGTTTCTGCCTGGTATTAGTTTCGGGCAGCGAAACCTAAGCTACATTCGATACGATAAGGATGGGAATTTTATTGAACGCGAAGAACCCTTAAAGATCAAATCTACCTTTTTGGAGTTTCCATTACTGCTTAAGTATAATGCGTTTCGAATGCATAATGCCAAACCTTACATAGTTGGGGGTATAAATACACGTTATGATTTGGCAAAAGACAAGCAAGATAAATTATTACTTAAGTCATTAGATAGTTATTTAGAGTTTGGTGCAGGTTTTGATTTTTACCTTACGTATTTTAGGTTATCCGTTGAGGCACGGATGTCAATAGGTCTGGCAGATATTCTTAATCCTGAAGGAACAGGTGAACCAGATGAAATAATTTATACGGAAGCATTGGACAGGCTAAATTCCCGAATATTTTCGCTAACATTCTATTTTGAATAAATTCAGTTACTTTTGCGTTTTATAATATTCGCCTGAAAAATAAGGTGAATAATAACTATGTGAATAATGAAACGCGAAATTGTTTTACGACTTTCCCCGAGGGAGGCATCCGACAGTAAGTTTTATAAGCCATTGGTGGCTAAAAAGATGAAGGTTGCCCCTGATAAAATTACTTCTTTACGGGTTGTAAAACGATCAATTGATGCACGTCAGAAAATAGTAGTGGTTCAATTGCATATTGAAGCATATGCCAATGCGAAAGCACCAAAGCCTGAATCTATTCGCTTTGATTATCCCGACGTTAGTCAAAAAACACCAGTTATTATTGTAGGTGCCGGACCTGGAGGATATTTCGCAGCTTTACGTTTGATTGAACTTGGGCTTCGTCCAATTGTACTTGAGCGAGGCAAGGGAGTTAGCGAGCGTAAAAAAGATTTAGCTATGCTGAATCGAAATGAATCAGTAAATACAGAGTCGAATTATGCTTTTGGCGAAGGAGGTGCCGGAACTTTTTCCGATGGTAAACTCTATACAAGAAGTACCAAGCGGGGAGATTTCAGAAAGATATTGGAGGTGTTTAATTTTCATGGTGCCAGCGACGAGATATTAATTGATGCACACCCGCATATTGGCACCGACAAACTACCTGAGGTAATTAAATCGATGCGTATTTCTATCATTAATGCGGGAGGAGAAGTGCATTTCGATACGAAAGTAACGAATCTGATTCAGGATAGTGACAAAATTACTGGTGTTGAAACAGAAAAAGGAGATCGCATACTTGGGCAGGCTGTTATTTTGGCAACCGGCCATTCAGCTCGTGATGTGTATTACATGCTTAATGATAATAAAATTGTGCTCGAAGCTAAAACCTGGGCGATGGGTGTACGTGTTGAGCATCCACAGGAATTGATCGATCAGATTCAATATCATTCACCAAAAGGTCGTGGTGATTATTTACCTGCAGCAACCTATAGTTTATCCTGTCAGATTGAAGAGCGAGGTGTATATTCTTTCTGTATGTGTCCCGGAGGCTTTATTGTTCCGGCCATGACTGACGCAGATGAGATGGTGGTGAATGGTATGTCACCTTCACGTCGAAACTCTCCTTGGGCTAATTCGGGTATGGTGGTTGAAGTGAAACCTGAAGATATAGGGGAATATCAGAATAAAGGTGCAATTGGTGGCTTGGAGTACCAAAAAGAATTGGAACGTCTTGCTTTTGTAAACGGAGGAAGCGGTATTGTTGCTCCTGCACAATCACTAGCCGATTTTGTGGAAGGTAAGCTATCATTTGATTTGCCTGATTGCTCCTACGTACCAGGCTTGGTTGCATCACCACTTCATTTCTGGTTACCTGAAAATATAGGCGAACGCTTACGAAAGGGTTTTGATTATTTCGGACGAAGAGCCCGAGGTTTTGTAACCAATGAAGCACTCGTTGTAGGTGTTGAAAGCCGGACTTCCTCGCCTGTACGTATTCCGCGAGATAGAGTTAGTCTGCAGCATATTCAGGTACAAGGCTTGTATCCATGTGGCGAAGGAGCTGGTTATGCTGGCGGTATAGCATCATCAGCCATTGATGGCGAAAAATGTGCAGAAAAAGTCTGGGAATTTATCAATAGTAATTAAAAAAGACGTTCATAAGGATGCGATCTTTATAGGTATAATGCGAGTAAAGATCGCATCCATACTAAAGCCCTTATGCTTGTCGACGAAATTCAGCACAGGTAATTGCGGTTGCTACAGATACATTAAGTGATTCTGAGGTGGGAGTTTCTGCAGGAAAGGAAGGGATGAATAGTTTGTGACTTACAAACCTACTAACATCTTCACTGATGCCTTTGCCCTCATTTCCCATAATAATCAAACCGTGGTTGCTCAGTTTCTGATCATAGATGTTCTTTCCATCCAGAAAAGTTCCGTATACAGGTAAGTTAAGCCTGGTATATTGTTTTAGAAAGTCTGTTGACTCCTGATAATAAACATTAACGCGGCTGATAGCACCCATCGTCGATTGTATTGTTTTAGCATTGTAAATATCAGCGCAAGTAGTTGAACAAATAATATGTTTGATCCCAAACCAATCAGCTAACCTAACTATGGTACCCAAATTTCCCGGGTCCTGTATTTCATCCAGAAATAAGCAAAGTTCATTACGCAATGAATCCAGTAATAGTCCTTTATTTACCTGATTGAAGATACCAATTACTTCAGGGGGGCTTTTATGAGTAGAGATTTTTTTGATTTCATCATTAGATGCTTCAGTAATTTCAGTTGAACTTGTCAAAAGGTTCTTATTCTCCTTAATCCATCTTTCAGTAGCAATTAATTGTTTCGCAATGCATTCGGCACTAAGTAAATCACTAACGAGTTTATGTCCTTCAGCTACAAATACTCCGGCCTGTTCGCGTACCTTTTTTCTGTTTAAGGACAAAATGAATTTCTGTTTGTTTTTACTTAGCATTTTTTACAGGCTTTAGTGTTGAATGTGTTTATCCGCCGTAAAGTTATATCTTATCGGACGAATTAAATATCTTTATGGCAAATTAAGACAAATCGACTCAAAACCTTATATTTTCAGGGGTGTGTTCGGAATAGTGATGGTGAATAGATTAGTATCAGTTATTGGTGTCGTAATTCTTGTGTTAATGGCAGCGTGCCGTTCAACCAAGTATGTGCCTGATGATGCCTATTTGCTGAATAAGGTCGAAATAGTTAATGATGCGAAAGATGTATCAAAGGAAGAATTGAACTATTATGTACGGCAAAAAGAGAATGTGAAGATACTTGGGTTCTGGCGTTTCCATTTAGGATTATATAATCTATCAGGTCGTGATGAGTCTAAGGGCTTTAATCAGTGGCTAAGACGGATTGGGGAGGAACCGGTATTGTATGATGAGTTGTTAAAACAAAAGTCGAGTGAACAGATAAAGCAGTATCTTAATAATAAGGGTTATTACAATTCAACTGTTCATGATACAGTCATATATTACAAGAAGCAAAAAGCAAAAGTCAGGTACGAAATAAATCCCGGAGAAAGGTATAGTATTAAACAGGTTGGTTATCGCGTGGACGATGATTCCATTAGAAAATATGTTTATGCTGATACCATTAATTCGTTACTTCAAAGTGGTTCGCCATTTGATGCTGACCTGCATGATGAGGAGCGCAAACGAATTACAAAGGTGATGCGAAACAAAGGTTATTATGGTTTTCGTAAAGAGTTTGTTTATTTTTTAGCTGATAGTGCAGTGGGCGACCATCAGGTGAATGATTCGTTAATTGTAGTTAAAAACAGGATTCAGAAAATTGGACAGGAAGACTCAATAATTAATCATCGCAAGTTTAAGATAAAAGATGTCTATTTTTTGGTGGGTTATGAGCCGAAGAAGGCATTGAGAAATATGGATGCCTACCTGAGTCAATTCGATAGTCTCGAATACGAAGGTTGTAAAATCCTTTACGGCGAAAACCTGGACTTTAGAGCCGATATTCTTTCCAACTCTAATTACATTTCTCCTGGAGATTATTATAACGAGGAGCTTGTAGAAAAAACGCAGGCCTTATTATCTGAATTGCAATTGTTTCGCTTTGTCAATATCCGCTTTAGAGAAGTTGAGGAGCAATTCGATTCGGAAGGCAACGGTTTCTTAGATTGCTTTATTCAGCTTTCTTCGTCAAAACCTCAAAGTTATACTGTTGATCTGGAAGGAACTAATTCATCAGGTTACCTGGGAGCTGCAGGTAGTTTTAAATATAAGCATAAGAATTTTTTACGTGGGGGTGAGGTGTTTGACTTACGTTTTCGTGTAGGAGGCGAGAATCAAAGATCCAGAGATAATAAAACCTTTCAGACGCTTGAGGTAGGTGGCGATGCAACTGTGACATTACCCAAGTTTATGATCCCTTTTAAGGTTGAAAATTTTAGAAAACGCTTTAATCCCCGCACAAACTTTACCTTGTCGTATAATTACCAGCGCAGACCTGATTATACGCGTACTATTGCCAATGGTCGCATTGGTTATTCATGGAAATCATCACCTTTGGTGTCGCATTATATAGCACCAATCGATTTAAGTGTTATTAATGTACCCTATATACATGATGATTTTGCGAATCATATAGATACTACATTTTTAAAATACAGTTACCAAGATCATTTGATAAGTAGCACATCATATACTTTCACATATAACGAGCAGTCGATAGTTGGAAGTAAAAGCTACCACTTTTTTAGGGCTAATATTCAAACGGCGGGGAATATTATTGATGGACTGACATCTGTTTTTAAACGAGAGGATGGACAGAATGGGGATGAACAGAATGAGGATGAACAGGAATATAATGAGATCTTAGGTATTAGATACGCTCAATATATAAAAGGAGATATTGAATGGCGATACCACATTAATGTCAATAAGATTAATTCTTTTGCTTATAGGGTTTTTATGGGTGTTGGATATCCATATGGAAACCTTACTGTGTTGCCTTTTGAGAAACGTTATTTTTCAGGTGGAGCTAATGGGATAAGGGCTTGGCCTGTTCGTGGTTTGGGGCCTGGATCTTCGGAGGGAACAGGATCTGACTTTTATAATCAAACTGCAGATATTAAGTTGGAAGCAAATGCCGAGTATCGTTTTAAATTGTTTTGGCTACTTGAGAGCGCCTTCTTTGTTGATGTCGGTAATATATGGAATATTCGTCCAACTGGTGATACCGATATAGATGCAGATGGTTTGTTCAAATTTGATGAGTTTTATAGGCAATTGGCAGTTGGGGTTGGAACGGGTGTGCGACTCGATTTTGACTATTTCGTTTTTCGATTAGATATGGGTATTAAAGCGAGGGATCCCGCGTTGCCTGAAGGTAAAAGATGGAAGTTAGGCGTCAGTCCAATAAAGTGGGATGATTTGGCTTTTAATTTTGCGATTGGTTATCCTTTCTAATAGACGTTTGTAAACAATCGTTAAACTTCTTTTAATAACTCAAAAAACAAACTTGTGTACTTGCTACTTTTATTTGTGAGTTGATAGGTTTAAATTGTGATTATACAATTCATTGATTAGTCAAATGCCTTGACAAACAATTTAATAAGTGATATATGTCATGAAAGTAACTTTCAATTTGTAATTATAAATTGGGGGTAAGTGTAAGTGATATGATGTTGAGTGCTAAAAAAATGTAATTTTTTCTCAATGATTTTCACTAATTTCGTAGAGTTTTTTAGAAAATTATTATTTCGAACTATAAATTAAAAGCTATGAAGCGAGTATTAGATGTTGTAAAACCTGGTGTTGTTACTGGTGACGACTTAGGTAAACTTTTAGCAGTAGCAAAAGAAGAAGGTTTTGCAATGCCTGCTGTAAATGTTGTTGGTACAGATTCTATTAATGGTATTCTTGAAGCTGCAAAGGCAGTTAATTCACCTGTTATGATTCAGCTTTCAAATGGTGGAGCTGCTTTTTATGCAGGTAAAGGTTTAAAGTTAGATGGACAAGAAGCGCAAATTTTAGGTGCAGTTTCTGCTGCGAAGCATGTTCATACTTTGGCTGAAGCTTATGGAGTACCTGTTGTTCTTCATACAGACCATGCTGCTAAGAAATTACTTCCTTGGATCGACGGATTATTAGACGCAAGTGAAAAGCATTTTGCTGAAACAGGTAAGCCATTATTCAGCTCACACATGCTTGATCTTTCAGAGGAGCCATTGGAAGAAAACATCGCAACTTGTAAAGAATACTTAGCTCGTATGAGTAAAATGGGTATGACTTTAGAGATCGAGTTAGGTATTACTGGTGGTGAAGAAGATGGCGTTGATAACTCAGATGTTGATAATGCACTTCTTTATACTCAGCCAGAGGAAGTAAATTATGCATATGAGCAATTATTAGAAGTTTCGCCAAACTTCACAGTAGCTGCTTCATTTGGTAATGTTCACGGTGTTTATAAGCCAGGTAACGTTGTATTAAAGCCATCGATCCTTGATGCTTCACAAAAGTATATTCAGGAGAAGCATAATACAGCTGAAAAGCCAGTTAACTTTGTATTCCATGGTGGTTCAGGTTCTTCTTTAGAAGAAATTCGTGAATCAATTGGTTATGGAGTAATCAAAATGAATATTGATACTGATACTCAGTGGGCTACTTGGGATGGTATCCGTAAATTCGAAGCTGCTAACCGTGATTACTTACAAGGCCAGATTGGTAACCCAGATGGCGATGATAAGCCTAATAAGAAGTATTATGACCCACGCGTCTGGTTGCGTAAAGGGCAGGAGACTTTGGTTGAGCGCTTAAAAGTTGCTTTCGAAGATCTTAACTGTATCGATCGATTATAAAAGTATTTATAATACAATACAAAAGAGGCACAATGTTTTGTACATTGTGCCTCTTTTTTTATTTTGGGACGTTTTATTAATTGATTTAAATTATGAGTTCGACACCTAGAGATGGTTTTACAAATAAATTTGGGGTAATTGCTGCTGCAGCCGGTTCAGCTGTTGGTTTAGGGAATATATGGAGATTTCCATACGTTGCTGGTGAAAATGGAGGTGGAGCATTTTTGTTAGTGTACCTTGGGTTTATTTTATTGATTGGTTTACCGGTTATGTTATCAGAGTTGTTAATTGGTCGTAAAGCGCAAAAAAATGTTTTTGGAGCTTTTCGAACGTTGGCACCTGAGAAACCTGTCTTTATGTCTGTTGGAATTATGGGGGTTGGTGCTGCATTTATGATTTTGGCATTTTATGCAGTAGTTGCCGGATGGACTATGGAATATACCTATTTGGCAATAACCAATAGCTTGTCTGATATGAATTCAACACAGCTCAGTGCCTTCTTTAAAGAGTTTAAATCTTCAACATCTGGCCCTCTATTGTGGATGGGTATATTTATGGTGTTAACTGCGGGTATTGTTGTAGGAGGTGTTAAAAATGGAATAGAGAAATATACCAAAATTTTAATGCCTTTACTATTAGTGATAATCATTGTTTTATGTATCAAGTCAGTTAGTTTGGATGGAGCAGAAGCCGGATTATCTTTTCTTTTTAAACCTGATTTCTCAAAATTAAGTGGTTCAGTGATATTAGAAGCTTTAGGGCAGGCTTTCTTCTCTTTAAGCATTGGTATGGGAGTGATTGCGACCTATGGTTCATACATTCAGAAAAAGGAGAATCTCATGTTTACGGCTTTTTCCGTATCATTTGCTGATAGTATGATAGCTGTGTTGGCTGGTGTTGCTATTTTTCCGGCTGTTTTTGCATTTGGTATTGATCCGAGTTCGGGGCCCGGTCTGGTTTTTGAAACATTGCCCAATGTTTTTAATAGCATGCAAAGTGGTTATATTTTTTCGGTTGCCTTTTTCATTTTGCTCGTTATTGCAGCACTTACTTCGTCAGTTTCTTTGCTCGAAGTAGTAGTTGCGTATTTCACTGAAGAGCTAAAATTAAACAGGAAAAAAAGCACATTAATTGCAGCAGGAAGTATTGCTATATTAGGTGCACTATGTGTTGTTTCAGCTGATGTATTTAGCTTTTTCGATTGGACTTCTTCAAATATTCTATTGCCGTTAGGTGGTATATTGATAGCTGTTTTTGTCGGATGGATTCTTGGGCATAAAAAAATGAAAGAAGAATTGGAAGCACATGGCGGGAAGGCTTATTTCATGGGAGTATTGATTATTATACTCAAGTTTGTTGCCCCAATTGCAATTAGTGCTGTGTTCTTACACGGATTGGGACTACTTTAGAAAGTTCATACTTTATGTGGCGTGACTTATTAACTCTGTCAAGGCGAGAGCAATTGGGAATTATTGGTCTGTTTATAATTTTGATAGTTATTATGACAGGCCCTTTGGTTTTTAGTTCAGAAGAAGAAGTTGAAATACCCCAAGAGTTTATTACCTGGGCGGATAGTGCGCATATTGAACATTCTTCAAAACATCAAGTCCAAAAAGATACTCTTTTTGCCTTTAATCCCAATAGCGAAAGTGTGAAGAATCTTCAGCTTTTGGGTTTTTCCAATCAGGCCATTATTAACCTGTTGAAATACAGGGAAGCTGGAGGAAGCATAAAAACACCATCCAAACTTAAAGAGATTTATGGTGTTGATTCAGCATTGTTTTATAAGCTGGAGCCCTATATCGTAATAACTGCTTCAAACGATAATTTTAAGGAATCACACTTTAAGAGTAAAAAACAGAAAAGGAAGGTAAACCTTGACTTCAACGATGAGCGTGAATTAACAAAGAAGAAGGTTGCTTCTGATAGTTTTAAAATCGAATTAAATTCTGCAGACACGGCTGAGTTGAAGTTGCTAAAGGGTATTGGTCCTGTTTTATCGTTGAGGATAGTTAATTATCGGAAAAAGATTGGTGGATATTACAGTGTTGATCAGTTGAAAGAGGTCTATGGGCTTTCAGATGAGGTAGTCGATCACAACAAGCCCTATTTAATGGTGGATGAGAGATTGGTTGTGCCAATGGATATTTCGAAAGCCGGATTGAAACAAATGAAGAATCATCCTTATCTTAGTTTTTATATGGCCAAAGAAGTGTATGAGGCAAGGAAGGCAAAGCAACTAACTTCAATCAAACAATTTGTCGATAATGAAGCTTTCACAAATGCGGATACAGCACGCCTAAGGAGGTATTTTGTTGTTTGTAAAGAAGGTAAATAATAATAAATGCTGAAAAAGAATAGCTAAAAATTTGTGGTAATCAGTAAACTTCATTTTCTTTGCAGCTGCAAAAAAATAAAGGTTGTTTGTTTATAAGCTTCCAATGTGTTGAATTTTTGCGGTTTAATGATTAATTTTGCGGTCAAAATAAAACGTAAGCATTATGATAGTAATTCCTATTAAAGAAGGCGAAAATATTGAGAGAGCCTTGAAGAAATTCAAAAGAAAATTCGAAAAAACTGGTGCAATGCGCGAGTTGCGTTCACGTCAGGCTTTTACTAAGCCTTCTGTTGTCAGAAGAGAGCAAGTAAAGAAGGCAATATATATTGAGCAATTGCAGCGCGAGTCTGAATAAATTGCTTACGGAGGGCGTCGGTTTACTGCTTTTTTCGTATATTCGTTTATGGCATAAAATGACACCCTCTGTTAATGCAATATATAGAATCATTTTACAAATACCTGGAGTTTGAAAGGCGTAATTCGCCTCATACTATAACGGCTTATAAAACTGATCTTCGTCAGTTTTGTTTGTTCTTAGAGGAAGAAGGATTTGAACTTTGGGAAAATATCACTGCAAAAACCATTCGTTCCTGGATGGTGTCGTTGGTAAATGAAGGAGTATCAGCTCGCTCAGTTACCCGTAAAATTTCTACTCTTAAAGTTTTCTTTAGATATTTAATGCAGATAGAGGTTGTAGAAACCAATGTTGCTGAGCATGTGGTGACGCCAAAGTTGCCAAAGCGACTGCCTGTTTTTGTTAAAGAAAACGAAATGAACCTGTTGCTGGATAATGTTGATTTTGGAGAAGGCTTTGTTGCTGCCAGGAATCGATTGATTATAGAATTGTTTTATCATACAGGAATGAGGTTATCAGAATTGGTCAACTTGAAGGATGAACAGATTGATATGGCCAACTGTGTTTTTAAGGTTCTTGGAAAAAGGAATAAAGAGCGAATAATACCAATTATTAAAGAACTAAAGCTGTCGCTCGATAGTTATATAAGAGAACGTAACAATTGTTTTCCTGCAAATATGAGTGGTAATCTGTTTTTGACAGAAAAAGGTTTGCCTGTATACCATAAGCTGGTGTATCGTGTGGTTAACAAATACCTTGGTCAGGTATCAACGGTGACGAAAAAAAGTCCTCACGTTATCAGACATTCATTTGCTACGGCATTACTTAATAGGGGAGCGGATCTTAATGCAATAAAAGAGTTGCTTGGTCATGCAAATCTTGCCGCGACAGAGGTTTACACGCATAATACATACGAGAAGTTAAATTCTATTTACAAACAGGCTCATCCCAGGGCCGAAAAGATGGAGGATTAAATATGAATATTACAATTCAATCAGTACGCTTTACTGCGTCAGCACAATTAGAAGAGTTTATTCAGCAGAAGGTTGGAAAATTAGATCAGTTTTTTGATGGCATTGTATCTGCCGAGGTGATTTTGAGGTTGGATAAATCTGATTCTACAGAAAATAAAGTGGCAGAAATCAGCCTTAATATTCCAGGGGGAGAATTGTTTGCAAAAAAGCAAACAAAAACATTTGAAGAAGGGGTGGATTTGTCCGTTGATGCACTACGTAAGCAATTGATTAAATGGAAAGAAAAGGTGCGAGCTAAATAAGTAAAAAAAGAAGTTATTTTTTTGTGTTCTTGAAAATAAATTATACATTTGCACACCGATTTTAGGGTAGTAAATCTACGCTAAAGTACTATAAATAGGCTGATTGACTAAGGTTGTCGGCCTATTGAAATGAAATAAAGTTAGTGTTTTGCTAACAACGATCTTTTGAATAATGAGATTATTTGGGGAGATACCAAAGTGGCCAACTGGGGCGGACTGTAACTCCGCTGACTTATGTCTTCGTAGGTTCGAATCCTGCTCTCCCCACTTTTTAGGATCTAATCTGTTTTTTTGCTGACATTAAAGTGGAATTTGCTTATCTTTAACGTCCTGCGAAAAAAATGCGGGAGTAGCTCAGTTGATAGAGCATCAGCCTTCCAAGCTGAGGGTCGCGGGTTTGAGCCCCGTCTCCCGCTCTCTTTAGGAGCTATGGTGAGATTCCTTAAAAATATTAATTAAAGATTCAATTTATATCTAATTGTCTAATATTTCGAGTTATGGCTAAAGAAACATTTGTAAGAACGAAGCCTCACGTTAATATCGGAACCATTGGTCACGTTGACCACGGTAAAACTACTTTGACTGCTGCAATTACTAAAGTATTGGCAGAAAAAGGACTTTCTGAAGTGAAAGACTTCGATCAGATTGATAACGCTCCTGAAGAGAAAGAAAGGGGTATTACAATTAACACCGCTCACGTTGAGTATCAAACAGAAAACCGTCACTACGCACACGTTGACTGTCCTGGTCACGCCGACTACGTAAAGAACATGGTAACTGGTGCTGCTCAGATGGACGGAGCTATTCTTGTATGTGCTGCAACTGACGGTCCTATGCCTCAGACTCGTGAGCACATCCTTCTTTGTCGTCAGGTAAACGTTCCTAAGATCGTTGTTTTCTTGAATAAAGTTGACATGGTTGACGATGAGGAATTATTAGAGCTTGTTGAAATGGAAGTTCGTGATCTATTAAGCTTCTACGAGTTTGATGGTGATAACTCTCCTGTAATCATGGGTTCTGCTCTTGGTGGATTGAACAACGAGCCACAGTGGGTTGATAAGATCATGGAACTTATGGCTGCTGTTGATGAGTGGATTCCACTTCCTCCACGTGATATTGAAAAAGATTTCTTAATGCCTGTTGAGGATGTATTCTCAATTACTGGTCGTGGTACTGTTGCTACAGGTCGTATCGAAACAGGTGTTATCAACTCAGGTGAAGAAATGCAGATCATCGGTCTTGGAGCTGAAGGTAAGAAAACTGTATGTACTGGTGTTGAGATGTTCCGTAAGATTCTTGATCGCGGAGAAGCTGGTGATAACGTAGGTCTTTTATTACGTGGTATCGATAAGAAAGAGATTAAGCGTGGTATGGTATTGGCTAAGCCAGGTTCAATCACTCCTCACTCTAAGTTTAAAGGTGAGATTTATGTATTGAAGAAAGAAGAAGGTGGTCGTCACACTCCTTTCCACAACAAGTACCGTCCTCAGTTCTACCTGCGTACTCTTGACGTAACTGGTGAGATTACTCTTCCAGAAGGAACTGAAATGGTAATGCCTGGTGATAACGTAACTATTACAGTAGATTTGATCTACCCAGTTGCATTGAACCAAGGTCTTCGTTTCGCGATCCGTGAAGGTGGACGTACAGTTGGTGCTGGTCAGGTTACTGAAATTCTTGACTAATCACTGTTTAGATATTAATAACCGGAGTTAATACTCCGGTTATCATACGGGTGTAGCTCAGTTGGTAGAGCACTGGTCTCCAAAACCAGGTGTCGGGCGTTCGAGTCGCTCCTCCCGTGCTAAAAGAGCCGGTTTTAGATTGTAACAGATTTAAGGCCGGCAAACTAATGAAAGTACTATGAGCAAGATAACTTCATATTTCAAGGATGTTCAAAACGAATTGGTTAATAAAACTTCGTGGCCAAGTTGGTCAGAATTAACCAATAGTGCCATCGTTGTAATGATTGCCTCTGTAATCATTGCAGGTATTATTTTCGCAATGGATTATTCGTTTGATAATATTCTTGAAAAGGTATACGAAGCCCTTTTCAATAACTAAGATAGGACTCTCAGATAATGGCAGAAGTCAGTAAAAAATGGTATGTCCTTCGTGCAATCGGAGGTAAAGAAAAAAAGGTTAAAGAATATGTGGAAGGCGAAATCGCCGGCTTAAAGCTGACCGATTACGTTAGTCAGGTATTAATACCAACCGAAAAGGTTTACCAGATTCGTAACGGTAAAAAAGTAAGTAAGGAGCGTCCTTACCTTCCCGGTTATGTTTTAGTTGAAGCCGCTATGGTTGGTGAGATTCCGCATATCCTGAGGAATATACCTAATGTTATCGGATTCTTGAATGACAATGATGATACTCCGGTACCATTACGTCCTTCTGAAGTCAACCGTATCCTTGGTAAGGTGGATGAACTGAATGAAACTGATGAGGAAATCAATGTACCATATTTTGTTGGAGAAACAGTGAAGGTAATTGATGGACCATTCAACGGATTTAATGGTTTAATTGAGGAAGTAAACGAAGAGAAAAAGAAATTGAAAGTAATGGTGAAAATTTTTGGAAGAAAGACACCATTGGAATTGAGTTTTATGCAGGTAGAAAAAGAATAATTACTTAGTAAGAAAAGCTTCCGTGTAAACAGTTTGTTTGCATTTACAAGTAATGAACTTTTTTCCGCTAAACTATATTTATTAATAAATACGAATTGCTACAATGGCTAAAGAAGTAGAAACCTTTATCAAACTTCAGATCAAAGGTGGTGCAGCAAATCCTTCACCTCCGGTAGGACCAGCGTTAGGTGCTAAAGGAGTGAACATTATGGAATTCTGTAAGCAATTCAATGCCAGAACACAGGAAAAAGCTGGTAAAGTTTTACCTGTGGTCATCTCGGTGTATAAAGACAAGTCTTTTGACTTCGTTATTAAAACACCTCCGGCATCTGTTCAAGTATTGGAAGCAGCTAAGCTTAAAGGTGGTTCACCAGAACCTAACCGTAAGAAAGTTGGTTCTGTAACTTGGGAACAGGTTAGAGTGATTGCCGAAGATAAGATGGCTGACTTGAATTGTTTTACTGTAGAATCTGCAATGAGGATGATCGCCGGTACCGCCCGAAGTATGGGAGTAACCGTTTCGGGAGAATTCCCTGGTAGTAACTAATTAAGACCTTTTTGCGAAAATGACAAAACTAACAAAAAATAAAAAGTTAGCGTTAGAAAAAATCGATACCTCAAAGCAATACAACATTGAGGAAGCAGCAAAATTGGTAAAGGAAATCACCACTACCAAATTTGATGCCTCTGTTGACGTTGATGTGCGTTTAGGAGTTGACCCTCGTAAAGCAAATCAAATGGTTAGAGGTGTTGTAACTTTGCCTCACGGAACTGGTAAGGAAACTCGCGTTCTTGTAATGTGTACTCCTGACAAAGAAGAAGAAGCAAAAGCAGCAGGTGCCGATTTTGTTGGATTGGAAGAATACATTGAGAAAATCAAAGGCGGTTGGACTGATGTAGATGTGATCATAACAATGCCTAGCGTAATGGCTAAAGTAGGTGCTTTAGGGCGAATCTTAGGTCCACGCGGACTTATGCCTAACCCAAAGAGTGGTACTGTAACCATGGATATCGCTAAAGCTGTAAACGAAGTGAAAGCTGGTAAAATCGACTTTAAGGTTGATCGTTACGGTATTGTTCATACTTCAATCGGTAAAGTATCATTTACTGAAGATAAAATAGTTGACAACGTAAAGGAATTTATGAGCACAATTATGAAGCTAAAGCCTTCATCTGCTAAAGGAACTTACGTAAAAAGTATTAGTCTTTCTAGTACCATGAGTCCTGGTCTACGCATCGAACCTAAGTCGGTTGATGCTTAATGTTTAATTTTTAAAGAACAAAGGAATCATGAGAAAAGAAGATAAAAGTACAATGGTTAACGAACTGCTGGAAAACCTTAATGAGTACAATCACTTTTATGTGACTGAAGCTGGTGGTTTAAATGCAGAAGTAAGTAGTAACTTACGTCGCGAGTGTTTTAATAAAGAAGTGAAAATGGTAATGGTTAAAAATACCATTTTTCAGAAAGCATTAGAGCAACTTGAGGGTGATTACGAAGAGATTTATCCTACACTAAAAGGAACAACAGCTATCATGTTCTCGAACACTGGTAACGTTCCTGCCAAGTTGATTAAAGAGTTCTCAAAAGATAATGAGAAACCAACATTGAAAGGTGCATTCGTTGAAGAATCAATGTACGTTGGTGCTGATCAACTTGAAGCATTGTGTAGCATTAAGTCTAAAGACGAATTGCTTGGCGATGTTATCGGATTACTACAATCTCCAATGAAGAATGTTGTTTCTGCGCTTCAATCTGGAGGTTCAACAATACATGGTTTATTACAAACCTTAGCAGAAAAAGAATAAAAAAAGTAAAAACAATATTTAATAAATAGAAAAATGGCTGATATCAAGAAGCTTGCAGAAGAGTTAGTAAATTTAACTGTTAAAGAAGTTAACGAACTTGCTGAAGTATTAAAAGAAGAGTATGGTATCGAACCTGCTGCTGCAGCTGTTGCTGTTGCAGGTCCTGCTGCAGGTGGCGAAGCTGGTGGTGCTGCTGAACAAACTGAGTTTGATGTAATCTTAAACTCAGCTGGTGGTTCAAAATTAGCTGTCGTTAAGTTAGTTAAAGAAATGACTGGCGTTGGTCTTAAAGATGCTAAAGAATTAGTTGACAAAGCTCCAACTGCATTGAAGGAGAAAGTTACAAAAGAAGAAGCTGAAGCATTAAAATCTCAATTAGAAGAAGCGGGAGCAGAAGTTGAACTTAAGTAATTTTTGTCCTATATAAGGATATCCGGTTTAGGAATCAGTGTGAACTGACTCCTAAACCTTTTTGTGCTTTTATATTTTAGGTTCAATAAATAAGTTGATAGATGACTCCAAATACTACAGAAAGGATTAGTTTTGCTTCCATCCAGAACAGGTTAAATTACCCTGATTTACTGGAGGTGCAATTAAAATCTTTCCGCGAATTTTTTCAGATGGGAACCACCCCTGAAGAGCGGACATTGGAGGGGTTGTATCAGGTATTCAACGAGAATTTTCCAATTACGGATACAAGAAATAATTTTGTACTTGAGTTTCTTGATTTCTCGATTGATCCAGCCCGTTACACCATTCCAGAGTGCATTGAAAGAGGTTTAACCTATAGTGTGCCTCTAAAAGCCAAGTTAAAACTGTACTGTACAGATCCTGAACATGAGGATTTTGATACGGTTGTACAAGATGTTTACTTAGGTACAATCCCTTATATGACCGATAAGGGTAGTTTCATTATTAATGGAGCTGAGCGTGTTGTTGTTAGTCAGTTGCACCGTTCGCCTGGTGTATTCTTTGGACAAAGTGTACACGCTAATGGTACAAAGTTATATTCTGCACGTATAATCCCTTTCAAAGGGTCATGGATTGAATTTGCTACCGATATAAACAGTGTAATGTATGCTTACATTGACAGGAAAAAGAAGCTACCTGTAACTACACTGTTAAGAGCCATTGGTTACGAAGGTGATAAAGATATCTTGGCGATCTTCGATTTGGCTGACGAAATTAAAGTTAATAAAGCTGGTCTTAAGAAAGTTGTTGGGCGTAAGCTGGCAGCTCGTGTTCTTAAAAGTTGGATTGAGGACTTTGTTGATGAGGATACAGGTGAAGTTGTGTCTATTGAGCGTAACGAAGTAATCATTGACAGGGAGACTATCATTACTGATGAGCACGTAGACGAGATTATTGACTCCGGTACAAAAACAATCTTACTTCATAAAGAGAATCAAAATCTATCTGATTTTGCTATTATTTATAATACACTTCAGAAAGACCCTTGTAACTCTGAAAAAGAAGCAGTAGTTCACATCTATCGTCAATTACGTAATGCTGAGCCACCTGATGAGGCAACTGCCCGTGACGTTATCGATAAGTTATTTTTCTCAGATAAGCGTTACGATTTAGGTGAAGTAGGTCGTTACCGATTAAACAAGAAATTGAACCTTAATACGGATTGGGAAACTAAGGTGTTAACGCGTGATGATATTATTGCGATTATCAAACACCTGATTCAGTTAATCAATTCTAAAACCGATGTCGATGATATTGACCACTTAAGTAACCGTCGTGTAAGAACCGTTGGTGAACAAATGGCAAACCAGTTTGGTGTTGGTTTAGCGCGTATGGCGCGTACGATTCGCGAGCGTATGAACGTTCGTGACAACGAAGTATTTACACCAATTGATCTGATTAACAGCAAGACCTTGTCTTCAGTAATCAACAGTTTCTTTGGTACAAATGCTTTGTCTCAGTTCATGGATCAAACAAACCCATTAGCTGAGATTACACATAAGAGACGTATGTCGGCTCTTGGACCTGGTGGTCTTTCCCGTGAAAGAGCAGGTTTCGAGGTACGTGACGTTCACTATACTCACTACGGACGTCTTTGTCCAATTGAAACACCTGAAGGACCAAACATTGGTTTGATTTCTTCATTATGTGTTTATGCTAAGATTAATGATCTTGGATTTATCGAAACCCCTTACCGTAAGGTTACTGAAGGGCAGGTTGACTTGACTAATGAAGGTGTTTCTTATTTAACAGCCGAAGAAGAAGAGTCTAAAATCATCGCACAGGCTAATGCACCTTTGTTAGAGGATGGAAATTTCAAAAACGATCGCGTAAAAGCACGAGAAGAAGGTGACTTCCCTGTTGTAGAACCTGGTGAGGTGCACATGATGGACGTGGCACCTAACCAAATTGCCTCAGTAGCTGCTTCGTTAATTCCTTTCCTTGAGCATGATGATGCGAACCGTGCTTTGATGGGATCTAACATGATGCGTCAGGCCGTTCCATTATTACGTCCTGAATCTCCAATTGTAGGTACTGGTCTTGAAGGAAAATTGATTCAGGATTCACGTACGCATGTTGTTGCTGAAGGTGATGGAGTGGTTGAGTACGTTGATGCTGATGAGATTGTAATTCGTTATGATTTAACAGATAACGATCGTTTTGTGAGCTTCGAAGGGGAAACAAAACGTTACCCAATTGTTAAGTACCAGAAAACGAACCAGAATACCTGTATTGATGTTAAGCCATTAGTCAACAAGGGTGACCGTGTTACCAATGGTATGATCTTAACAGAAGGTTATTCAACCCAGAAAGGAGAGCTTGGTCTGGGACGTAACCTGAAAGTAGCGTTTATGCCTTGGAAAGGTTACAACTTTGAGGATGCGATTGTAATCTCGGAAAAAGTTGTACGTGATGACGTCTTTACATCAGTTCATATCGATGAGTATTCATTAGAAGTTCGTGATACTAAACGAGGATTGGAAGAGCTAACTTCTGATATTCCAAACGTAAGTGAGGAAGCCACTAAGGATCTTGACGAAAACGGATTGATACGTATTGGTGCTCATGTTACACCTGGTGATATTCTGATTGGTAAGATCACACCTAAGGGAGAGAGTGATCCTACACCGGAAGAGAAATTACTTCGCGCCATTTTTGGTGAGAAAGCCGGTGATGTGAAAGATGCATCTCTTAAAGCTTCTCCATCATTAAAAGGTGTTGTAATCGACAAGAAGTTATTCTCAAGAATTGTTAAAGACCGTAAGTCACGAACTTCAGAGAAGAGTCAGATTGCTAAAATTGATGAGGATTTTATCAGAGCAACTGAAGAACTTAAAGGTCGTTTAGTTGACAAGTTATTTACTCAGGTTAATGGTAAAACATCGCAAGGTGTTAAAGACTATTATGAAGTAGATGTTGTTTCTAAAGGAACCAAGTTTACTCAGAAGATACTTGGTGACATCGATTATATAAATGTTAATCCTAATAAGTGGACAACCGATAAGGATAAGAACGAACTTATTGCTAAGGTGATCCATAATTACAGGATGAAATATAAAGAGTTGGAAGCGAAAGAAAAACGCCAAAAGTACAATGTGACGATTGGTGATGAACTTCCAGCTGGTATTGTGCAGCTTGCTAAAGTTTATATTGCCAAGAAACGAAAGATTACAGTTGGTGATAAGATGGCAGGTCGTCACGGTAACAAGGGTATTGTATCACGTATTGTTCGTCAGGAAGATATGCCATTCTTAGAGGATGGAACTCCTGTTGATATTGTGTTGAACCCACTTGGTGTACCATCAAGGATGAACCTTGGACAGATTTACGAAACTGTTCTTGGATGGGCTGGATTGAACTTAGGTGTTAAGTTTGCAACACCAATTTTCGATGGTGCTAAGATGGATGACCTGAATAAGTGGACAGATGATGCTGGTGTACCAAGATACGGACGCACTTATCTTTATGATGGTGGTACCGGGGAGCGTTTCCACCAGCCAGCAACAGTTGGTGTGATCTACATGCTTAAGCTTGGTCACATGGTTGAAGATAAGATGCACGCCCGTTCTATCGGTCCATACTCGTTAATTACGCAACAGCCATTAGGTGGTAAGGCACAGTTTGGTGGTCAGCGTTTTGGTGAGATGGAAGTATGGGCATTAGAAGCATTTGGTGCGGCTAATATCCTGCAGGAAATCTTAACAGTTAAGTCTGATGATGTAATTGGTCGAGCAAAAGCTTATGAGTCAATCGTTAAAGGTGATGGTTTACCACAACCTGGTATTCCGGAATCATTGAACGTATTGCTTCATGAGATGAGAGGTCTTGGACTAAGTGTGAACCTAGAATAATAGTCTGATCGAAGAGGGCAGTTGATGCTGCTCTCTTGATAACCATATTATATAAATTACAATAATACTCTACGCTATATGGCATTTAGAAGAGATCAGAAACAAAAGAGTAACTTCAATAAAATTACTATTGGATTAGCTTCTCCTGAAGAAATTCTGGAGATGTCGAGTGGTGAAGTGTTGAAGCCTGAAACAATTAACTACCGTACATACAAGCCTGAGCGTGACGGATTATTCTGTGAAAGGATTTTCGGTCCCGTAAAAGACTATGAATGTCACTGTGGTAAATATAAGCGTATTCGTTATCGTGGTATCGTTTGTGATCGATGCGGTGTTGAAGTAACGGAAAAGAAAGTACGCCGTGAGCGCATGGGACACATCTCATTGGTTGTGCCTGTTGCCCACATATGGTACTTCAAGTCGTTACCAAATAAAATTGGTTACTTACTTGGTTTACCAACAAAAAAGCTGGATACCATTATTTATTACGAACGTTATGTGGTAATTAATGCTGGTATTAAAGCTGAAGACGGAATTAATAAAATGGATTTCTTGACGGAAGAAGAGTATCTAGATATTCTTGAAACACTTCCAAAAGAAAACCAACATCTTGATGATGATGATCCAAATAAGTTCATTGCAAAAATGGGTGCGGAAGCCCTTCACATGTTGCTTGGACGCATTGATTTGGATTCTTTGTCATACGATTTACGTCATAAGGCTAACACAGAAACATCTCAGCAACGTAAGAACGAAGCTTTGAAGCGTTTGAATGTAGTTGAGTCATTCCGTGAGTCACAAGGTATTAACCGCCCGGAATGGATGGTGGTGAAGGTGGTGCCTGTAATTCCACCAGAATTACGACCTCTTGTACCTTTGGATGGTGGTCGTTTTGCTACGTCAGATCTTAACGATTTATATCGCCGTGTTATTATCCGTAATAACCGCTTGAAGCGATTGATCGAAATTAAGGCACCTGAGGTAATTTTGCGTAATGAGAAGCGTATGCTTCAGGAATCTGTTGATTCATTATTTGATAACTCACGTAAATCAAATGCTGTTAAGACAGATTCAAACCGTCCGTTAAAGTCATTAAGTGACTCATTAAAAGGTAAGCAAGGTCGTTTCCGTCAGAACTTATTAGGTAAGCGTGTTGACTACTCAGCTCGTTCGGTTATCGTTGTAGGTCCTGAGTTGAACATGCATGAATGTGGTTTGCCAAAGGATATGGCAGCCGAGTTATATAAGCCGTTTGTAATCCGTAAGCTTATTGAGCGCGGTGTTGTTAAAACGGTGAAATCAGCCAAGAAGATAGTTGACCGTAAAGATCCGGTCGTTTGGGATATTTTGGAGAATGTAATGAAGGGTCACCCGGTGTTATTAAACCGTGCCCCAACGCTTCACCGTCTCGGTATTCAGGCATTCCAGCCAAAAATGATCGAGGGTAAAGCTATTCAGCTACACCCATTGGCTTGTGCCGCCTTTAACGCCGACTTCGATGGTGACCAGATGGCTGTTCACTTACCACTTGGTAATGCTGCTATTCTGGAAGCTCAGATGTTGATGCTAGCATCACAAAACATTCTGAATCCAGCCAACGGTGCTCCAATTACAGTACCTTCTCAGGATATGGTATTGGGTCTGTACTACATGACCAAACCACGTGAAGGTGCCAAAGGTGAAGGTTTAATGTTCTATTCACCTGAGGAAACAAAGATTGCTTTTAACGAAGGTAGTGTAGATTTGCATGCCATTGTTAAAGTGAAAACTTTGGATACTGACGAAAATGGTGAGTTGGTAACTAAGATCATTGAAACCACTGTTGGACGTATCCTCTTCAATGAGTTCGTTCCAAATGAAGCTGGTTATATTAATGCGATTCTTACAAAAAAAGCACTTCGTGACATCATTGGTGATGTGCATAAAGTATGTGGAACTCCACGTACGGCTGCTTTCCTTGATGATATCAAGAACTTAGGATATCGCATGGCATTTGAAGGCGGTTTGTCATTCAACCTTGGAGATGTTATTATTCCTGCAGAGAAAGAATCACTTGTTCAGGAAGGATATGACGAGGTAGAAGAGGTAATGAATAACTATAATATGGGTTTCATTACCAACAACGAACGTTACAACCAGATTATCGATATCTGGACGCATGTTAATGCTCGTTTGACACAAACATTGATGACTCAGATCAGTACCGATAATCAAGGATTTAACTCAGTTTATATGATGCTTGATTCTGGTGCGAGGGGTTCGAAAGAGCAGATCCGCCAGTTATCTGGTATGAGGGGACTGATGGCCAAGCCGCAGAAATCTGGAGCTGAAGGTGGTCAGATCATTGAAAACCCGATTCTTTCAAACTTTAAAGAAGGTCTGTCGGTACTTGAGTACTTTATTTCTACTCACGGTGCTCGTAAAGGTCTTGCGGATACGGCCCTTAAAACAGCCGATGCTGGTTACTTAACGCGTCGTTTGGTTGATGTATCTCAGGATGTTGTTATTCTTGAAGAGGATTGTGGTACATTACGTGGACTAACAGCTACAGATATTAAGAACAACGAGGAAATCGTTGCATCGCTTTACGAGCGTATCTTAGGTCGTGTATCTGTTCACGATATTTACCACCCAAGCACAGGTGAATTAATTATCAAGGCAGGACAAGAATTTGGCGAAACAGAAGCAAAAGTTGTTGATGGTTCACCTATTGAGCGTGTTGAAATTCGTTCAGTACTGACTTGTGAGTCTAAGAAAGGAGTTTGTGCTAAGTGTTACGGACGTAATCTGGCAACCGGACGTATGGTTCAGTTGGGTGAGTCTGTAGGTGTTATTGCTGCTCAGTCGATTGGTGAGCCGGGTACACAGTTAACACTACGTACCTTCCACGTAGGGGGTACCGCGGGTAACATCACTTCAGAAAACAAGATTCACGCTAAATACGATGGTATTGTTGAGATTGAAGAATTACGTACTGTACCATCAAAAACAGAAGAAGGAGAAGAAGTTGATGTGGTAATTGGTCGTTTGGCTGAATTACGTATCATCGACAAGAATACGAATATTGCTTTAACAACTCACCCAATTCCTTATGGTGCAAAACTATTCATTAAGAATGGTGCCGAAATCAAGAAGGACGATGTGATTTGTGAGTGGGATCCATATAATGCGCTGATCATCTCTGAGAAAAAGGGTAAGGTTGCTTTCGAAAACATGATCGATGGCGTTACCTATAAGGAGGAGTCAGATGAGCAAACAGGATTCCGTGAAAAAGTGATTACCGAAACACGGGATAAGACAAAGAATGCCGGCTTACGTGTAGTAAGTGCTGATGGTGAAGTGTTGAAAAACTACAACTTACCTGTAGGTGCCCACATGGCAGTTGATGAAGGTGATGCTGTTGAACAAGGACAGATTCTTGCTAAAATCCCACGTGCTGTTGGTAAGGCGGGTGATATCACTGGTGGTCTTCCACGTGTAACTGAGTTGTTCGAAGCACGTAACCCAAGTAACCCGGCTGTGGTTTCTGAGGTAGATGGAGAGGTAACTTTCGGTAAAATTAAGCGTGGTAACCGTGAAATCATCGTGACAACCAAAGCCGGTGACGTGAAGAAATATCTTGTTTCCTTATCTAAGCAGATTTTGGTACAGGAGAACGATTACGTACGTGCAGGTACACCGCTTTCTGACGGTGCAACAACACCTAATGATATCTTAAGTATTAAAGGTCCTACAGCTGTTCAGGAATATATCGTAAATGAAGTACAGGATGTATATCGCTTACAGGGTGTGAAGATTAACGATAAACACTTTGAAATTATCGTTCGTCAGATGATGCGTAAGGTAGATATTGCTGATCCGGGTGATACTAAATTCCTTGAGAAACAAATTGTTGACAAGATTGAATTCATGACCGAAAATGATGAAATCTGGGGCAAGAAGGTTGTTGAGGATGCCGGTGATTCACAGACTTTGAAAGCCGGTATGATCATTACCGCTCGCCGTCTGCGTGATGAAAATTCACAGTTGAAGCGTCGCGACCTTAAATTAGTAACTGCTCGTGAAGCTATTCCGGCAACATCGGGTCAGGTGCTACAAGGTATTACACGTGCAGCACTTCAAACTAAGAGCTTTATGTCAGCAGCTTCCTTCCAGGAAACAACAAAAGTTCTTAATGAGGCAGCCATCCAGGGTAAAGTTGATAAACTTGACGGCTTGAAGGAAAATGTGATTTGTGGTCACTTGATTCCGGCGGGTACCGGAGTTCGTAACTTCACTAAAGTGGTTGTTGGTTCAAAAGAGGAGTTTGATAGCTTGGTTAGCAAGCAGGCAACTAATGAAGAAGTTGAGTAATTTAATTTATTGAGATAAAGGAAGAGGGGAAGCACAATTGTGTCTTCCCCTTTTTTAAAAACATACAACTATGGAAGACAAGAAGAATCAAAACCAATTGAATATTGAGTTGAATGAGGAAGTATCTCAAGGTACATACTCAAATTTGGCAATTATTACACACTCTCCTTCTGAGTTTGTTTTAGATTTTGTTCGTATCATGCCTGGTGTACCTAAGGCTCAAGTTAAATCTCGTGTTATAATAACACCTGAACATGCCAAGCGCTTGATGAATGCTTTAAAGGATAATATCTCGCGCTATGAGTCACTACACGGCCCTATAAAGAATACAGATAATAATGGTCAGGGGCCTGTAATGCCAATGAATTTTGGTCCTACAGGACAGGCATAGTATTATAATATTGAAGGTGATTATATAAGGAAACGGGGCATGGTTGCTCCGTTTTTTTTTATTTTTACTAAAAATCCTCATTATGCGATCATTACTTACTTCATTCTTTCTAATATTCCTTTTGAGTCTAAATGCTTGTATAAGTAAAAATGAGAATGATTTGACTTTACGACTAGGTTGCGAGAAGTTTGAGAAGTATTTGCCGGAATTAAAAGGTAAAAATGTTGGCCTATTGGTCAACCATACTTCAATGGTTGGGAGTTCTCATCTGGTCGATACATTATTGTCACAGAACATCAGTATTACTAAAATATTTGCACCAGAACATGGCTTTAGGGGTACAGCTGACGCAGGTGAGCATGTGGCTAGTGACGTAGATGTTATGACTGGCATACCTGTTATTTCCTTGTATGGTAAGAATAAAAAGCCGTCTAAGGATGATTTAGAGAATGTCGACATTGTAATTTTTGATATTCAAGATGTTGGTGTTAGGTTTTATACTTATATCTCATCCATGCATTATATGATGGAAGCTTGTGCAGAGAATGGTGTGAAAATGTTGGTAGTTGATAGACCCAATCCTAATGGTGATTATTTCGACGGACCTGTTCTAAAGAAAGAATTTCGATCATTTGTTGGGATGCATCCCATTCCGGTAGTTCATGGTTTAACCGTTGGTGAACTGGCTTTAATGATTAATGGTGAAGGGTGGTTAAAAGACTCTGTACAGTGTGATTTATCTGTAATAAAGATGGATAACTACCGACATGACATGCCTTATTCTTTACCGGTTAAACCATCGCCAAACTTGCCTAATGACCTCTCTATACGATTATATCCTTCACTTTGCTTTTTTGAAGCAACAGACGTAAGTGTAGGGCGAGGTACATATATGCCTTTCCAGGTACTCGGCTATCCTGACCCAATTTATGGCGATTTTACATTTACCCCAGTAGGTATTGAAGGAATGTCAAAAAATCCCCCACAGAAAGACAAGTTGTGTTATGGATTAGATTTAAGAACTGAGTCATTATCTCATCAATTTACAATTAAATACCTAATCAGTTTTACTAGGAAAGCTGAAAATACAGCTGGCTTGGTGAGTAATCCCCGGTGGTTTAATTTATTGGCTGGAAACGATACACTTCTTGAAAAGATAAAGGAAGATTGGTCTGAATCAGAAATAAAGCTCAGCTGGAAAACTGAACTGGATTCTTATTGTAAATTAAGAGATAGATACCTTCTTTATCCATAATGCAATGATACATAGATTCATCCATACCTTATTTTGTTTGATACTGATATTTTCATGTCAGTTGCAGGCTCAAAGATTTGTTAACGATTCGGTGGCTAATCATGAATTATATCAATACACACTAAGTCAGTTCAAACTATTGAAGCAAAGTGATCAGAATTTTCCGGTATTAGATTTAGAGTTACAGAAGATTGGTTTTTATGTACCTGGAAATGTGCAGGAATGGAAGGATAATATATACCGATACAAAACTTTTCCGGTAATTAATTATAAGGATTTCATTATTGGTGATGCATATAAAAGCGTATCATTTGATCATCAAATTGTTGTAATTGATGATCAGATTTCTTTAAGTGATAGTGCTTTTAAATCTTATTCAGGGGTTTTGTCATTAATAGTATTTACCGATACCATTAGTACTTCACTCTCCAAACTGATTGATTTGGCCGATAATGTTCTCCTTTGTCCAACAAATACATTCATCAGCCGGGATATAGCAATTCAATACATTTTTAATGCACTTTCATTAAATGGTGATATCTCAGAATATGATCGCAGCAAACGCTTAAGGTATTTGCCCCCTGAGTTAATGGGGTTAAATGGAGCTGAGATCACCGTAAAGGTAGACTCTATTGTTCATAAAGCCTTATCAGCAAAGGCATTTCCGGGCTGTCGGGTATTAGTTGCAGTTGAGGGAAATGTGATATTTAATAAGTCTTATGGTTTTCATACCTACGACAATCGTATCGCAGTAAAGCAGCATGATGTATATGATTTAGCATCTGTGACCAAAATATCCGGTCCGCTGCCATTAATCATGAAGGCATGTGATGAAAGGAAAATGAATTTGGATCAGCCATTCAGCACTTATTGGCCTGACTGGAAAAGCCGACTCTTTCATCGTTCCAATAAAGAAAACATGACGTTGCGTGAGATCTTAGCACATCAGGCACGTCTGACACCCTATATTAATTATTATCCGATGACTATGAAGGATGGGAAATACCAGCATAAATATTACCGGATCAACCCATCAGATGAATATTCATTGAAAATAGAAAGAAACCTATATCTCTCTGAAAAATTTAAGAAAGAGGTT
>NZ_CEXQWX010000051.1:16004-36829 GCF_982718395.1 Carboxylicivirga sp. | reverse complement strand
GCCGTCAGCGCTATTGGGGTGAGCCATTCCCTGTGTATTACAAGGATAATATGCCACACATGCTCGATGAGTCGAAGTTACCGTTAGAGTTACCAGAGATTGATAAATACTTGCCAACCGAACAAGGTGAGCCACCATTGGGTCGTGCCAAAGGTTGGGAAACAGAAGAAGGTTATCCGTTGGAATTAAATACCATGCCAGGTTTTGCCGGATCATCGGCCTACTACCTGCGCTACATGGACCCTAAAAATGATAAGGCATTAGTTGGTAAAGAAGCCAACGAATACTGGCAGGATGTTGACTTGTATATTGGAGGTACTGAGCATGCGACTGGTCACCTGATCTATTCACGTTTCTGGAACAAATTCTTGTTCGATATTGGTGAAGTCATTAAAGATGAACCATACAAGAAGCTGATTAACCAGGGAATGATCCAGGGTCGTTCAAATTTCGTATATCGTAAAAAAGGAACCAACACATTCGTTTCATACAACCTTCGCAAAGAACATGATGTACAAGCAATTCATGTCGATGTAAACATTGTTCGAAACGATGAATTGGATTTGGAGGCCTTCAAAAAATGGAGTCCTGATTATGCGGATGCTGAATTCATTTTGGAAAATGGCAAATACATCTGTGGCTGGGCAGTTGAGAAAATGTCCAAATCGATGTACAATGTTGTCAACCCGGATACCATCATTGCTGATTACGGAGCAGATACATTACGTCTATACGAAATGTTCTTAGGACCATTGGAGCAATCGAAGCCTTGGGATACAAACGGAATTGACGGAGTTCATAAGTTCTTACGTAAGACATGGCGCTTATTCTATAAAGACGATAAGTTTAATGTTAGCGATGAGAAAGCCACACCTGATGAATTAAAAGTGCTTCACCGTACCATCAAGAAGATTACTGAAGATGTTGAGCGCTTCTCATTCAATACCTGTGTGAGTGCCTTCATGATTTGTGTGAATGAGTTGAACGACTTGAAATGCAACAAACGTGAAATTCTGGAACCTTTAATGGCATTGTTAGCACCATTTGCACCACATATGTGCGAAGAGCTATGGCATGCTTTGGGTAATACAACAACAGTTTGTGATGCAAAATGGCCTGAGTTAAACGAAAGCTACTTGGTTGAATCATCAGTGACTTACCCGGTTTCATTCAATGGTAAGATGCGTTTCAAAATCGACTTGCCGGCTGATATGAACAATGCCGATATTGAAAAGTCGGTGATGGAACACCAATCTGCTGCTAAATGGTTAGATGGAAAAACGGTTCGTAAAGTCATCATCGTACCTAAGAAGATTATTAATATCGTAGTGGGCTAGATAAGTTACTGACAAAGTAATTGACCTTTCCCCCTTGGAGAAAGGGGTGGTTTTGAAAGTTACTATTATATAATAGAATTCAGGGGGATTGAATTCCACCTAAGGGATTAAAGCCTGACCTTATTAATAAAGTCGGGCTTTTTTTAAGCAATTCACAGCTACTCATCGGATGAATATGTGCAATATGATAATATTCATCCGATGAGTACAAGCTTTTCAAGCTAAAGGCTTACTGCAAAAAAACTTATTAATTCATGCAAAACAAAACCTCCATTTTAAAAGAACTCCGCAGCTATATAATGCTCACAATCGGTTTGGCAATCGGCACTTTAGGCTGGACAGCCTTTCTGATTCCTGCTAAAATTGTTGGCGGTGGACTAACCGGTATTGCAACAATCATTTACTTTATAGCCGGTTGGGACGTTGGTTTGACATCCCTAATCATCAATATTGGTTTAATTCTTTTAGCTATGCGCGTTTTAGGTGCTTCCTTTGGTATAAAAACCATTTACTGCGTATTAGTTTTCTCAGGATTGCTATCCATATTAAGACCAATGTTCGTTGAGCCGGTCGTATCCGAAGTGATGATGAATGCCATTATTGGTGGTATTCTTGGTGGTTTGGGTGCAGGTATTGTCTTTGTAAATGGTGGTAGCACCGGTGGAATCGACATTATTGCCATGATCATCAATAAGTATAAGAATGTCAGTTTGGGACGCTTGCTATTAGGAATGGATGCTATAATTATATCATCCTCATTCTTTTTGGTTCAATCATCTTCCATTGAAATGGTGGTTTATGGATTTATGACCATGGCCATCCTGGCATATACTGTAGATATGGTGATTTCAGGTAATAAACAAACGGTACAATTCTTTATTATTTCTAAAAAGCCTGAAGAGTTACGTAAGTCGGTCATCTTTGAAGCTGAACGCGGACTAACCATACTACACGGCAAAGGAGGTTATTCAGGTGAAGACCGACAAGTATTAATGGTCATTGCCCGCAAGAACGAAACCCAGGAAATTTTTAAAGTGGTTAAACAAATTGATCCCGATGCATTTATTACAGTTGGCACAGTAATGGGCGTATATGGTCTCGGGTTTGATAAAATAAAAATCTAATTTTGAAGTTATCTTGTTGTAACATTAACCCGTCTGTTGTTAATTTGCAAGCATTACAAAACAAAGTCAGATGTCCAAAAAGAAACTTTTCATCACTATTGCAATTGCACTGCTCTTAATTCCTATCGTATATTTCGCTGTTCACAGATATAATCACCCGGTTTCTGTCGTTACAGAAGAAACCCTGGATTCATTAGAAATAATAGAAATACCTGAACCGGAACGGTTGTATGGTTTGCCGGTTGATTCATTTCAAATAGAAGAAAATACCGTTAAGCGGAATCAGTTTCTGGCAGACATCTTTCTAAAAGCAGGTGTCGACTACCCTACTATTAATACCATTGTTGAAAGAACAAAACCTGTTTTCGATGTTCGAAAAATTAAAGTAGGCAATCGCTATACCTTATTTTATAGTAACGATACCCTGAAGCAATTGAATCATTTTGTTTATGCCATTGACAACACTGATTACATGGTAGTGTCGTTATCTGATTCAATATATGCTTATCGCGATGTAAAAGAAACACGCAGCGAGCCCAAAACAGCAACGGGTGTTATTAACTCATCTCTTTGGGTAACAATGCAGGAGAATGATATTAACCCGCTCTTGGCAATCGAACTATCAGAGATATTTGCCTGGACAGTTGACTTTTTTGGTATTGAGAAAGGAGATAATTTCAAAGTGTACTACGATGAGCTATATGTTGATAGTGTCAGTATTGGCATCGGGCAAATACATTCGGCAGTCTTTCATCATCGCGGACGTGATTATTATGCCTTCAATTATGAAGAAGATAGTGTTGCTCACTTCTTTGATGAAGAGGGCCAGAGCCTACGTAAGGCCTTTTTAAAAGCACCTTTAAAGTTTTCTCGTATCAGCAGTCGCTTCTCACATAGTCGCTTACATCCGGTGTTAAAGATACGTCGCCCCCATCACGGTATTGATTATGCAGCGCCTACCGGAACTCCTGTTTATGCATTGGGTGATGGACGAGTAATTGCCCGTGCTTATCAAAAACGCGGTGGAGGTAATTATATTAAGATAAAGCACAATAGTGTTTATACCACGGTATATATGCATCTTCATGGTTTTGCCAAAGGAATATCTAAAGGAACACATGTTCGTCAGGGGCAACTAATTGGTTATGTAGGTTCTACCGGGCTGTCAACCGGCCCTCACCTCGACTTCCGTGTATACAAAAATGGCAAACCTGTTGATCCGTTGAAAATTGACGCGCCTCCCGTCAATCCGGTTAAGGAAGAAAATATGCCGTCATTCAAAATGTTTATTGAACCATTAAAACATCAATTAGATTCATTGCAATTGCCGGTTGCCGAATAATCTGAGAGAAATACAAAATAAAAAGGAGCCTTTTGAGCTCCTTTTTTGTTGAATTAAGGATCGTATCTTTAATTACAGCTTGTACATAAAGATACGATCCTTAATTTTTTAAATGATTTTATGAACTTAAAAGTTCGTTAATAACCTGTGGAAAGTGTTCATATTCCAAGGCATGCACCTTAGATGCTACATCATCAGGTGTATCATTTAGCTGAACCACACACTTTTCCTGCCTGATAATGTTTCCTTCGTCGTATTTCTCATTAACAAAATGAATCGTTATACCTGATTCCTTTTCTTTATTTGCTACTACAGCTTCGTGAACACGCGAACCATACATGCCTTTACCTCCATATTTTGGCAATAATGCAGGGTGAATATTAATAATCTTATTTGGAAATGCTTCTACATACTCAGATGGCACCAGCCATAAAAATCCGGCAAGAACAATCAGGTCGGGCTGTATCGACTTTAAATCATCTAAAACAGACAAGTTTTCCCGGAACTCTTTTCGACTGAATATACCACAAGGAATGTTCAAATCCTCGCAACGCTCAATAACATAGGCATTTGGATTATTGGTATATACCTTTGTTATTTCGACTTCTTCACTTTTTTTAAAATATTTAACAATGTTTTCAACATTTGATCCGGATCCGGAAGCAAACAGAACTATCTTTTTCATTCTCTTATAATTGCGTGTTTAAAAAATAGCAAAAATCAGTGGTAAAAATAGGCAAAAACGTCCACGAAATGTTATTTTCTTTACACGAAGTTTGAATTATTATCCACAAATGTATTTCTTTGCAAAGTTGTTTAAGAACATTTTATTAGTATTAATTTTAAAAAAACTTAGAGCTATGTCAGACGTTGCATCAAGAGTAAAAGCAATTATCGTAGACAAGTTGGGAGTTGACGAGACTGAAGTTACACCAGAAGCTAGCTTCACAAACGACTTAGGAGCTGACTCACTTGACACTGTTGAATTAATTATGGAATTCGAAAAAGAATTCAACATTGCTATTCCAGACGATCAGGCTGAGAACATCGGTACAGTAGGTGATGCTATTGCTTACATTGAAGAAAACGCAAAGTAAGAAAGAGTAGGATACGTTAAAAGTAGTTATGGAGTTAAAAAGAGTAGTTGTTACGGGGCTGGGAGCCATTACCCCACTAGGCAAGACTGTTGATGAAACATGGACGAGCTTGGTAAATGGAGTAAGTGGTGCTGCACCTATTACTCAATTTGACGCCTCCAAATTCAAAACGCAGTTCGCGTGTGAGGTAAAAGACTATGATCCAAAAGAGTATTTTGATCGTAAAGAAGTGCGTAAGCTCGATCTTTACGCTCAATATGCTATTATTGCTGCCGATCAGGCTATTGGTGATGCAAAGCTTGACGCAGAAGACATTGACAACAACGACGTTGGTGTTATCTGGGGAGCAGGAATTGGTGGGATCAAGACTTTCCTTGATGAAATCACAGGTTTTGCTAATGGGGACGGAACACCGCGTTTGAGTCCTTTCTTTATTCCGAAAATGATTGCCGACATTGCACCCGGACATATTTCTATGAAGTATGGTTTCCGTGGTCCAAACTTCGGTACTGTTTCGGCTTGTGCCTCATCAACCAACGCAATCGGTGATGCTTATAACTTAATACGTTTAGGTAAAGCCAATGCTTTTGTAACAGGAGGTTCAGAAGCTGCTATTAATGAAGCCGGTGTTGGCGGATTTAATGCAATGCAAGCTTTGTCGACCCGTAATGACGATCCCAAAACTGCATCTCGTCCTTTCGATAAGGAGCGTGATGGTTTCGTGATGGGTGAAGGTGGTGCTTCCATTATTCTTGAAGAATATGAGCACGCCAAAGCTCGTGGTGCCAAAATCTACTGTGAGATAGTAGGTGCTGGTATGACAGCTGACGCACATCACTTGACTGCCCCACATCCTGAAGGACTGGGAGCAAAAAGGGTTATGGAAAATGCCTTGAAGGATAATAATACTAATCCATCTGAAGTAGATTATATCAATGTACACGGTACTTCTACTCCACTTGGTGATATTGCTGAAACCAAAGCAATTAAAGAAGTATTTGGAGAGCATGCCTATAAGTTGAACATCAGTTCAACAAAATCCATGACCGGACACTTGCTTGGAGCTGCCGGGGCTGTTGAGTCCATGGCTTGTATCCTGGCCATTAAGAATGGTATTGTGCCTCCTACCATTAACCACTTTGTAGACGATCCGGAATTAGACAGCGAGTTGAATTTTACATTCGATAAAGCGCAGGAACGTACTGTTAAAGTGGCTGTATCCAATACATTTGGATTTGGTGGACACAATGCATCTGTGGTATTTAAAGCATTGTAAAAAGCTGTGATTAAACCGCTTTTGCACATTATAAAACTTTTCTCTCCTCGGAGGGAAAAGTTTTATGGTTTTATACAAAATATAATTGGTTTCAAGCCCGGCAATATTGATATTTACCGGCTGGCATTTATCCACAAATCAGCCATGATAAAAGGCCCGGACAAACGTTTTATCAACAATGAACGCCTGGAGTATCTTGGCGATGCCATGCTGGGTGCTATTGTAGCTGATGAGTTATATAAACGATTTCCGAGTAAGAACGAGGGCTTTCTGACTAAGACCCGTTCCAGGATTGTCAATCGTTCACTACTCAATGAAATTGCCTTAAAGATGGAATTGGGTGAATGGGTGAATGCTCAATCAAAAATAGATATTGCACAAACCAGTATTTTAGGAGATGCTCTGGAAGCTTTAATCGGAGCAATATATGTAGATAAGGGTTACCAAACCTGCGAAAACTTTGTGTCTCAAAAGATCATTAAGCAATATGTAGATCTAAAGTTGGTTGCCAAAAAAGATACTAACTACAAGTCTTTATTAATCGAATGGGGACAGAAATATAAAAAGAATGTACATTTCATCACCGAGGAACAACATATCTCAGGGAGTGTTGCAGCAACATTTATTGCTAACGCTGCTATAGATGGTGAAAAAATTGGTGAAGGAGAAGGTTTCTCAAAGAAAGAAGCACAACAAAATGCTGCCAAAAATGCCCTTAAAGAACTTCGCAGAAGGGATGTAAATTAGAGGTTTGACTCTAAAACCGAGTTAATTAATGTTAATTGGCAGGGATAATCCTTTTAGCCTGCTATTTTTGTTTTTATGAGTAAGAAATTCATTCTTGGGCTTACAATTATCATGGCAATAGCATTGGTAGGTATCACATACATACAGGCCATGTGGATATTAAATGCTGCAAAGATTGAAGAGGAGCAGTTTGATAAATCAGTTAAACAAGCACTTAATAAAGTAGCGGAACGGCTTGAAAAAGATGAGGATTTCAAATTAGCCAGAATCACTCAATTTTCAACATCCAGCAGCAAGGTTCCGGCTAATCTTCGAAATGAGAATAAGTACTTTAAGGGTAAAGAAAAGGAAGACTCTACTAAAAATCAGGAAAATTACAGTATTGAGTTTAACTATAATGCAACCGCAGGAGTTTATAGTTTGTCGCAATATTTTCAAGATTCACTGGTAACAACATTTCAAGGCAGAACCCAACTGAACATTCCAGGAAGAACAGATCCTTTTACTGGTGCGATGAATGCCATACAAGAAGATTTTCGCCGCCGTCAAGTCAAGAAACAGCAGGCTCAGGTAAAATCATTACTGCAGGATGAGCCTATTGAGAACCGAATTGATATATTACGATTAGAGCAATATATTTTTGAAAACCTTGAAAAGAAAGGGATTCTCTCCCCATATGAGTTTGCCATAATCAATTCAAAAGGTCAAAAAGTGTATTATACTAAAAAGTATAATGATGAGAATGATGAAGAAATCTATCCTCAACTACTTTTTCCAAACGATTACCATGTACAGGCCAACTACCTGAAAGTGCACTTTATTGAGAAACCCAACCCGATATTAGAATCTATGGGTTTGGTGATACCGTCAGCATTGTTTACACTTATTGTAATATTACTATCCATTGTTACCATTGTTATTATTGTCAGACAAAAGCGATTGGATCAAATCAAAAATGACTTTATTAACAACATGACGCATGAGTTTAAAACACCTATTTCGACCATCTCATTAGCCTCGCAAATGCTGAAAGACGGATCTGTTGCCAAAACTCCCAAAACATTACAACATATATCAGGCGTTATACAGGATGAAAGTAAACGATTAAGTTTTCAGGTTGAGAAAGTGTTGCAGATGGCCATTTTTGAAAAAGGAAAATCCGGTCTTAAGCTAAAAAAACTGGATGTGAATGACCTGATTCATCATGTTACTAATAACTTCAGGCTAAAGGTTGAAAACCAACAAGGAAAAATAATTGAACGATTAGAAGCGAAAAACAGTATTATTACCGTAGACGAAGTGCATTTTACAAATGTAATTTATAACTTGCTTGACAATGCTGTTAAATACAGGAAGGGGGCTCCTGTTCTTTACGTCAAGACATGGAATAAGAACAATGGAATAGTCATTTCTGTTAAAGATAATGGCATGGGGATATCAAAGGATAACCTGAAACGAATATTTGAAAAGTTTTATCGCGTTCCCACAGGTAACGTTCATAATGTAAAAGGCTTTGGTTTGGGGCTGGCTTACGTTAAGAAAATCATAGACGATCATGGTGGTCAGATATCTGTTGAGAGCGAAATAGAAGTTGGCACAAAATTTGACATTTTCCTACCTCTAAAAAATAATAAAGAATGGAAAAAGAATATAAAATCCTCTTAACAGAAGATGACGAAAATCTGGGTATGCTATTACGTGAATACCTGGAAGCAAAAGGTCTAAAAACTGATTTACTGCCAGACGGCGAAGAAGGCTATAAAGCTTTTATGGCTAACAAATACGATATCTGTATTCTTGATGTGATGATGCCCAAAAAAGATGGTTTCTCACTGGCCAAGGATATCAGAATGGTAAACACTGAAGTGCCAATTATCTTTTTAACAGCTAAATCGCTTAAAGAAGATATTTTTGAAGGCTTTAAAATTGGTGCTGACGATTACCTGACAAAGCCATTCAGCATGGAAGAACTATTATTCCGCATTGAGGCTATTTTACGTCGCACCAAAGGTGGTAATGCCGCTCAGGAATTCTATCAGTTAGGCAAATTCAAGTTTGACACACAAAAGCAGCAGCTGATTGATGGCGATAATATGATTAAATTAACGACCAAAGAATCGGAGTTATTGAAGTTGCTTTGTACCAATGCTAACAAGGTTCTGGAGCGTAACTTTGCTTTGAAAACTATTTGGGTAGATGATAATTATTTTAATGCCCGAAGCATGGATGTATATATTACCAAACTTCGTAAGCACCTTAAAGATGAGCCAAGCGTTGAGATAATCAACGTACATGGTAAAGGGTACAAATTGGTGATGTAATTTATTTATTCAATAATATATAGAACCGTTTAACTATTGTTAAACGGTTTTTTTGTATATACTTTTCTTAATTTTAAAGCAAAGTGATATAAGATGGATCAATTCAGGACTGAGATACAAGTAGAAGAGGCTAAGCAGAAAATACACTACCATTCCCGTTTGTTATTTATGGGAAGTTGCTTTGCTTCTAATATTGGTTCCTTTTTTAGCGAGCACTCATTAAATTGTATGGTTAATCCATTTGGCGTTTTATACAATCCCTTTTCTATAGCCAACTCCTTAGATAGAATAATTGAGCAAATGCCTTTTTCTGATGACGACGTGTTATGTTCTAACAATCTGTATCATACTTTTTATCATCATAGCCAGTTTAATGGACTGGATAAGGATGAATTTTTGGAACAAATTAATTCATCGCTAAAAAAGTGCACAGATTTTCTGAAGAAAACCGATGTGATGATTATTACATTCGGAACTGCCTGGGTTTATCAACACAATGAACGAGGAATTATCGTTTCCAATTGTCACAAATATCCATCTAAGGATTTTGCACGTTACCGTCTTAATATTGATGAAATTGTTGAACGATATCATGTGCTTTTGCATAATATTGCAACTATAAATCCCAACATCCGATTTATTTTTACAGTAAGTCCGGTACGACACTGGAAAGATGGAGCTCACGGTAATCAGTTGAGCAAATCCACCTTACTTTTGGCTGTTAACCAGTTGATAAAAAATAACGACAGATGCCACTATTTTCCAGCCTATGAATTGCTATTGGATGATTTACGGGATTACCGTTTCTTTTCTGACGACATGTTACATCCATCGGACAAAGCGATTGAGTATATTCGTCAGAAGTTTATTTCATCGCAATTTGATACTGAAGCTAAAAATGTGATTGAACAACTAATAAAACTAAGAAGAGCTTCTTTACATCGCCCATTTAATCCTGAAACTGAGGCACACCAATCGTTCATTCAAAAACACATTAATAAAGTTGATAATTTCCAAAAGCAATTTCCCAAGTTGGATCTATCTCCATTAAAACGCTTTTTCACCAATCAGCTAAAATAAAAAAAGCGACCGTTGGTCGCTTTATATCTTTTGTTGAAGAGTTATTATCCAATCACTTCCTGGTATTGTTCAGCGGATAATAAATCATCTAATTCAGCAGTATCCGCAATTTGTACTTTAATCATCCAACCACCTTTAAATGGCTCTTTGTTTACCAAATCCGGCTGATCTTCCAAATTAGGATTCACCTCAATTACTTTACCGGAAATAGGCATGTATAAGTCAGATACAGTTTTTACTGCCTCAATTGTTCCAAAAACTTCTTCCTTATCCAATTCTTCATCTTCCGTTTCAATTTCAACGAAAACGATATCGCCCAACTCTCCTTGAGCAAATTCGGTAATACCAATGGTAGCAACATCACCATCAATTAGAACCCATTCATGGTCCTTTGTATACTTTAAATTTTCAGGTACATTCATGATTGAACGATTTATTTTATTTACGATGATTCAAATGTAAAGAATTTCTTAAAATAATTCTATGCAGCGTAAAGATCATCAAAAATTCAGATCTTTATCAAACCTCACTATTGCCCTACATTTCAAATACATAGACACAACAACACATACAAAACCCTAATAAAAATCATAAATAAAAATGCGAACAACAGGATACTTCCGGTTGTTGAGGCGGTAATAAGCTCATTTTACTGGGCCAACGAGAATCGGAAACTAACTCCGAAATTAGAATTGGTAATCGGATATGACAGTGATACGTATGGTTGATTTATGTTAGTGTCGTAAAACAACTGCATATTAAAGCGATCACTCAATGCATAGTCAGCCGTAAATTTAACCTTGGTAATCTTTTGCCCGGCTGTTAACTGATTATACTCCTCCTGAATTTTCCGAATAAAACTAATGTTGTCAACAATTGAGAAGTCAGCGCGAATGTTCAGATCATTACTTAATGACTTCTGGTTGCCCCCTTTTCCAAATATCAGATTCATCTTATCAAAACGATACCCCACCCCAATAACAATCTCATCGTTATAGTTTTCAATAATCTGATTATTACCCATGCTTAAGCTTAATGTCCTTGCCTTCTTAATCTCAGCCCGCGTTGTTATCGCATTGGTCCAGGTAACATTAACTCCAATCAATGGATTAAATTGCTCCGATATGGTAATTGCATTAATATCAAACTCTGTTATCAGACCATTGGCCTCAGGTGGCGTTCGTGATATATATGCTCCCATATTATAGGTTGAGCGATAGGCATGCGTCAAGTCAAACGATTTAACTACCTTTTTCAAAGCCTTAATACGTGATAAACCATCATACGTTAGTCGCCAATTTGGCTGAATTTTTGATAGGCCCGGGAACTGTTCGGTGAAAATTGAATTAGCACTTTTCCCTGAATAAGCAGCCAGGAATGCCGGGATCATCACTTCCTGACTATTGTTATCGTATTCACCTCCCAGACGATCGGCAATGATAGCCCTGTTTTCTTTGAACTGTTCAAATGTTTCTGAGTACAAAGCACCTGTGCGTTCTGGCTTGTCAAATGCTGTCTTAAAGGCATTGAAACTCATTGAGAATCGTCCATTGGCGGTCCGCCCAGTCGCCACTGAAGTTCCTCCTATATAATATTCGTTAATGTTACGCTCATAGCTTCGATCGGCGTTAATATCTATACGAAGTCCACGAATTGGTTCAAGGGTGAATTTTATCGAGAAGTCATTCCCATGCGTCATCACATAAGGATTAACCATTGTTGTGTCATCCGTTAACCAACCATTGTTCGCAGCATCAATAGCAAAATCCCGATTCTGCCATCCTAAAATAAACGGAACACCGGGCGCAGTAAATCCTCCTGAAGTTCCCATAAATCCAGAAGATGGCTCATAACCAGGCAAAATTGTTCCGTTCTGCTCTGAATATGAAACACTGGTATTTTTAACAGATGTCATTAACAACGCTGTGTAATCAATTATCTTTTGAATCGGAGAATTACTCTCAGTAACAGTTCCCGTTACCATAACGCGAGCATTCTCAACTGATTTCTCAGGAGTAAATTCAACTTTATTTTTTCCCAATGGATCAGTTTTACCACGCACTGGTTTACCCGTTGCATCAAAAACCCGAACTGATATTTCGCTTGTTTTAAGCTTGTGGTTAATCACCATTGAAGTATCTTTCTTCAGCTTGACGTTTGCTTTGTTAAAACGTACCGTGCGTTTACCATCCTTACTTCCACTTGACCTTCTGCTACGCGATGAACGATACTTCTTATCTATTTCATTTAAGTAGGATACTTTTTTATATAAGGTGGTTAAATTCAATTGTGCATTTCCCTGGATAACATTTGAATTCCGGATAGTATTACCCCAGTCAGGTGCATCCGTATCTGTATCCAGTAAGGGCTGTGCTTGCCATTGATACATCCCTCTATATTGAACATTAGCCGACGTAAAGTCGAGAAGTGGAAACTTGTTGATTGGTATGGTATAGCTTACATCAAAATTATGCTGATACGAGGTGGTTCGCCCCATACTTTGAATGTTACGCCAAACTTCATCGCGCCACTCATAATACGCATCTCTGTCGTAATCTTTATTAACTGCTCCTTCCGGTTCATCAATACGAGCATTAGTAATGGCTTTGAAATTTAGTTTCAATGACTTGGTCAGGTTATAACGCATATCAAAAAAGCGATTCCAGTTAAAATCCTTTGAAACGGTCAGGTCTGGACTGATTGGAGACCCTGTATTATTACGGAGCTGTATTTCACGATACTGACGATCAAATTCCCATCGATACGATATTTGATTTGGAAGGTAATAGAAATTAAAATCACGAACCAAAGCTAATGAATTACTCTTGATAGCCTTTTTAAACGGCTCAACCGCTTTGGGACGTGCATTATAATTATAGGCCAATATACCCCGGTAGCTTTTATCGGTAGAATGATCAGTTTCCACATCGTGCCTTGATGTTTCATTATAAGAGTATGTGGCCGAAATATTAGACGGGCTGTAAAATTGTACCTTCTCCTTTTTAGGTATTAACTTAACGTTGGTAAAGTTGACACTCTTGCGTTTAATCACGTTTTGAGACATATTCCTGATCGAATCTCTTGCAGCTTCATTTTCAGCATTATCAAGAGCAACATCTAATGGAATATCCGGGTCGAGAGGATAATATTTTGGACTTGCTACAGACTTGGAATAACCTAAATAGAAAGGCACACTCAGCGCGGACTCCGGCCCCAACAACTTTCCTAATTCCATATTAGTAGCAATGTCGTATTGGAAAAAATCTTCCTGACTACGCTCCTGAACACTTTGGTCAATACTTCCCCAGCCTACCGTACTTTTTTTACCTGCAACTGACAAGTTACCCAAATCGGCCAGCTTAATGGTCATCCGTGCATTAGCAGCCCATCCACCTTCTTCATTAAAATCAGTTAATCGTAACTCATTCATCCAAACCTCAACTGATTTACTTTGAGAACCACGTGTGCGAACACCCATTGTTATCGTGCGGATATTACTTAAGTTTGGATTACCCTTAACCGACACAAAATTGGTAGGCTTTGATGGATCGGGCATTACATAGGGCTGATTAAAAGTTACAGTAGATCCTTCCACCCGCTTTTCATCATTCCGCCTTAATTTTACAGTTTGGAATAGATCAAGTGGAATATTCATCTCATTTTCTTCCGGCCAAACTGTGTAACGATCATCAATACTTTCGTTATTGTAATTACCTGGAGGGGTCAGCTTTAATGGAACCTCATATTCGTAGTAGTTGTCATTATAGTCGCTACCTACTCGTATAAACGCCATCATTTCATTATCCTGCAAGCCCAAATCATCAACATCCTCTGCATGAACGAACATCTTCATCCGTTGATACTGACGTATGTCGATACTAACATTCTTGTAAACGGCTCGCGCATCACCTCCACCCAAATCTTTTACCTTTAATAGTAACGACTGTTCGTTTAATTCACGTAATTGTGGGTTTGCCGGATCAATAACACGATCGATACCTGGAGGTAAAACATAGTTAACAGGATATTTTTCCGAATTCTCCTCAATATTTACAACCGATACCTCAAACGTTGTTGCAGCATCTTCAGCACCATCTTCATATAAAGATTCGTTGAACTTTCGCCAGTCACCTTTTATCAGATCCAATGTTGCCATTCGAAGAATGGTGGTATCCTTAAAGCCCTTTAAGAACATACGCATAAATCGAATGCTTCTAAAATCACTAATGGTACCAAAGGTTTCAGTTGGTTGCTCTACAGGTACACGGAATAAATACCAATTAGCCTTTACTCCATTAAAATCTTCCTCATCACTATTTCGAACATCAACAATGTAAGGATTTTGTTCGATGCTCATCGTTTCCTTCGAGATAGGAATTTCGTATTGATAATAGCTCTCGTTTTCACTTAAGGTATTATCATCATTGATATCTTCCATATCGGGGGTACGTTTCGCCGCCCGTTTGGTACCATCACCCTCATATTCAGAAGGCAATGAGTTGCCCTCCGGACTATTAAAATTCTTGTAACGATCAAGAATACTTGTTTCGTTTTCATCGTGTGCACCACCAAGAAAATAAAGGAAATCATCAGATGCAGGGTCGCTCATCAGGAAATCGTATGCTTCTTGTGATAAGTCACCTCCCATTTGATCAATTACATCAAGAAAGGCATAAGTACCCCTTCGGTAAAACCATTTCTCACGGTCAGAATTCATACCATTTAAACCAACATCTTGCGCCAGTCGTGTTGCCGGATCATTACTAAATCCTTTAACAAGATTTTGTCTTCGTGGCACATATCCCCATTGGGTAGAGTCCACATCAAAAGGTTCTCCCGGACCAGGTAAACCATTCTCAAACGATTTACGTGTATCTTTTAGGATATCCTCAGAAATATTACCCAGGTTAAAGTAGATGGTACCATCATTTTCATCCAGATCGCTGTCGTAAACATACGGGTCCATCATCCAGAATTCAATGTATTCAATATTGGCCGCTTCAAAATCAGGAACATTGACTTGTCGCATCATACCACCCCACCTTTCTTCAGGATTCTTCAGTGTACCATCCTGATTAATACCATGACCATATCCACCAGTTGTTGAACCATCTGTTCCAGCATCAAAGTTATATGGTCCTCGCTCATTAGGATAATAAGCAACGTTTAATACTGGCAAATTAGTAGGTTGTCCATACGGAGCTTCGCGATTGGGGAAAATCTCTTGCTCATACACTTCTCTTACAAAGTGATTCTTCAATTGTTCTTCATCAGCTTTAATATGACCAGGTGTTTGGGTACTTTTTCTAAAAAATAAAGGATCGATGGTATACCAGGCAAAACGCGCCCGGTTTACTCCATAAAATAAATTGTCAATTAAGCTTGCTTCACTAAACAGTTCTTCCTGTCCCTGCGGGGTACTGGCCAGTTGCCATGCTAACCAATGACTCATATCGTATGGTACTCGCGTACCCTCAAAATCATCTATATAGGAAGTTCCTGATTCATCAATTACATTGGGATGCCCCGGGATTAATTGCGCAAACTCTCCTTCAAAAGTAACACTCGACATTTCTTTTGTTTCAACCAGTGGTAGCTTATCGATTACCTCAGTAATACCCATCGATTCGGTGTAAAAGGAAGTATTCAATCCCCAGATTGTATTGGCAATTGGTTCATCACCAATGTTTACCTTTTGTGTTAAAGGTCTCTCTCTGAGGTGCATTAATGTACCACCAATATTAAAGTTCTCGTTAAACTGGTAGTCAAGGTGAGTACCCATCAGAGTTTTTGTTTGCAAGGCAAATAATGATTGGTTCTCTAACGAAACCTGTATAGGTGTGCCAGAAGACAGAAGTCCCTGATTGATAATGCGCACACGGCCTAAAGTATAGTCAACTGTGTAGTCCTGATTCTCAACTAATTTAATACCACCCGCCGTAACAATAACAGATCCCTGTGGAATATTCATGGCATTTAGTGAAATCTCAGATCCAGAACTGGATTTAAATCGCCCTTTTAACTTATACTTATTTTTCGAAGCATCTTGCTCGGCAAGTATTTGAGTTTTATCATAAAGTGATTGGAAAACATATTTATCAATCAAATCCTGATCTCCGAGTTTTTCTGCCAAATCACTTCCCAACGGTTCCAGTACAGGGAATATAATTCGTCCATTATCGGGACGAATAGTCAGGTTTTCCACGTAATCGAAGATTCCATCGGGTTGATAGTCATTATTCGAATTCAGGTTATCCAGATTCATCAATCGGATAAACAACTGCCCCATTACACCCTCGGGGCCTTCTGGCATATAATTAATATCGCCACCTGTGCTATCGTTGGTATAAGTTACATTCATGATGAAATCCTCCCGGTTTACCTGGTAGGCATTAATCGAGTAAATGTTTTTCATCATTAAGTCCCAGGTAGGACTTTCTTTTAATTCACCTCCAATATTAACATCATCAGGAGACAAGTTTGTTGGCTTTAATAACTTTAGGAAAAGTGTTTGATCCGCCTCATTTTGTGTATTTGAAAATTCACCTACCATATAGGTTTGTCCATTAAAGGTGTATTCATAGGCAATACACAATACTTCGTCGGCATTTAGAGAGGTATTTAATGAGACATAACCAAGCTTGGGCTGAATGGAGTATTCTGTATCAGATAACTTTCTGGCATTCTCAAGCTTTTCATACTCAACAACATTTTCAATCACGCCATTAAGCGTTTTAGTTACCTCATTTATATCCCGCACAGCACTATACTGCCCCTCACTCATCTCGAAGTATAAACTATTAGCCTCATTATCCGGATATGCCCTACCCGATGGATTCCATTGAGGATTAAGAATATGATTGGTCGTTTCTCCTATATCGACAAAACCTACAACATTTCGCGATTCACTAACATCACTTCGTGTATTGGTCACCCATACCTCAACTCTTGTAATATTAATAGGACTATTAACCAAAGGAAGACGTGCTAATGCATCATTATATCTTTCCCTGAAGAATTTACTTAAGAAAAAGTGACGGTTACGATCATATTGATCAGCATGTATCTCAAACTCCTGTGTTTCAGCACCACCTTCTATGTTCATTACAGATGTTTCACCTTTCTGTTGCGAAAAGATGCTGGTGACTGTCAGCTTACCAAACTGCATCTCGGTCTTAACACCGAAAAGACTTTGACTTCCGGTGATAAGTGTTCCTGGTAAAGGAAGTGTAACATTACCTGCTTCCACCTTTTTCAGGATATCATCTTCTCCACCTTCATATTCCAGATTCATCTGGTTTTCAAAATCAAAGGTGGCTTCCGTATTATAGTTTACACCTAACTTTAGTTTCTCACCAATACTTCCGCTCAGATTCATCTGTATTTTCTCCTGAAAATCGAAGGTCGTAGTTTTTCGGAGGCGCTCCTGCAATGTCGGATTATCAATTTTTGTATGTTGGATACCTACACGAAGCTCAGCCATTCCTTGCAAACGTACATTAATGGCATTACTACCAAAAATTCCTTCAAAGGCTTCCCCTCCAACATTTTTCCACATCTGGTTGAATACCGAATTTTGATCATACTGCTCTGATTCTTCCAGCTGTTTTTGTCGCCAATAAGATAAAACGGATTTTCTGGTGTCGTAATCAAGATAGTCTTCCAGTGGCATCGAATAAGGCAGGCGAACATCCATATTACCCACTTTACGATAAATGGTAACATTGCCTGTTTTATAATCGTACTCGGCTTTATAATCTAAATTAGTTGGATCATCTAAATCAACTCCACGATCTTCTTCCTCTTCCAATAACGGATTGCCACTGTTGTCAACAATGTTATATCGTAAATTGACCGGATCAGTCGATTTCAGAGTGTCAGGTTGCTGATATTCGAAATTGGTAATACCAGCCTCATTACCTTTAATAGGAGCTGTTCCACCAATAGCCAAAAGGCAGGTGAATATTGTAAAAACAATAATATTGTGTAGCGTTTTTCTCAAAGATGAAATGTAATGTGTTATTACATAATTTTCAGGGCTTGCTTAATGAGTTCTTCTACTTTAAGAGCAGGAGATTGCTTTAAAACTTTGTCAACTGCTTTTTGTGCACTCGCCTTGGCAAATCCCAGCATTACTAAAGCAGATAACGCTTCATCACGAATTGTATTGTCTTGCGTTGCGAATATTTTCTGATCAACCGGCTCTTTGCTCAATTTATCTTTCAGGTCTACAATTACTCGTTGTGCAGTTTTAGCCCCGATGCCTTTTACACCCTTAATTAAATTAACATTATCGGTCAGGATTGCTCCTTTCAATTCTTCTGAAGTAAGAGAAGAGAGCATCATTCGCGCGGTATTGGCACCAATACCCGAGACGGATATCAGGTGTCGGAATAAATCCCTTTCTGCAGGATCGGCAAAACCAAACAGTGCAAAAGCATCTTCACGTATATTTTCATGAATGAACAATTGTGCTTCCTGCTTTCCTTCCAGACGAGTAAATGTATTTAATGAAATATGAATAAGATAGCCGATGCCGTTAACATCAATAACAACATGGGCCGGGCTTGATTCGGCAACTTTGCCGCTTATGTAATCGTACATTTGAATTAGGTTAAAGTATAAAGATAGAAATAATTGATTAACGAATAATGATTAGTGATTAATGCTTGAAAAAGACAAGCTGAAGCATTATCACTAATATCTAACAATTAATCGTTTTTCTTTATGGGATTCCATCCTTGCGCTTGCAACTCGACCTCCTGATCTGCATTGGTTACAAGATATTTACCTTTGCTTTCTTCAGTTATATGGCCAATGATGTAAATATTAGCATCAGATACATCCTTGAACTTCTCATAATCCTTTTGACTAATTGTAAAAAGAAGTTCATAGTCTTCTCCACCATTGAGCGCTGTTACAACAGGATTAATACCCATCTCCTCGGCTAACATTGAAGTGGTGGGATCAATCGGTATTTTGTTTTCGTATAAGCGGCATCCGGTTTTCGATTGTGAACAAATATGAAGTAATTCACTTGAAAGCCCATCAGAAATATCAATCATTGAGGTTGGAACAACATCAATCTTACTAAGCAATTCCGTTACTTCCTTGCGAGCTTCGGGCTTAAGTTGCCGGCTTAATATATAGTCGTAGCCGCTAAGGTCAGGTTGTGTACCTGGGTTCTCAGCATAAACTTTCTTTTCCCGTTCTAGTAACTGAAGTCCCATATAAGCTGCTCCCAAATCACCCGAAACACAAATTAAATCATTAGGTTTAGCACCGCTTCTGTAGCAAAGTTTGTCTTTATCCCCTTCGCCAAGTGCGGTAACACTAATTGTTAATCCTGTTAGCGAAGAAGTTGTGTCACCTCCTACCAGGTCAACATTGTAAAAGTCACATGCGGCATAAATACCTTCATACAACTCGTCAAGAGCCTCGACCGACATCTTAGAGCTCAGACCAAGTGATACAGTTATCTGCTTAGGTATAGCATTCATAGCATAAACATCACTTACATTGACCACAACCGCCTTATAGCCTAAATGTTTTAAAGGCGTATAGGTTAAATCGAAATGAATGCCTTCTAAAAGTAAATCAGTCGTAACGATTGTCTTTTTCCCTTTATAATCCAATACTGCTGCATCATCACCAACTCCTTTGACAGTTGAAGAATGCTTTAATTTTATATTGTTCGTTAAATGGTGAATCAATCCGAATTCTCCTAACTGTCCCAACTCTGTTTTATTGACCTCGCTCATACTTCTTTTTTGTAAATAACATGCAAAAATACACATTGAATATGTGTGGCACAACGATTATAAATCATATTTATAACATGTTTTTAATTCTTTTTGATGTCTTTTAATAATTCGCCTTACACTATGGTATAAAGCTTGCAATATCAACGATGTAGATTTTTTCATAGATTTGGGTTTAGGTTATTGAAAAGCCGGCTTTGCTAACGAGTAAAGTCGGCTTTTCAGTTATTTATGTTTGAATAATTTTAACAACAATGCTAAAAAACTTTAAACTCTGATTTCATCCTTTTTTTGGCATGCATATTGAAATATCCCTATCGTAGATTTTTTTCATAGATTTTGGGTTTAGGTTATTGAAAAAACGGTTTTACCAACGGGTAAAGCCGTTTTTTATTTATTGTTGTATTATTTGTTTATCTGTACATTACACTTTTTCGATTAAGCAATTCCAGACAATAACTAAAATTAATTTGCACATGAACAATAAACTCTCTATATTTGCATCCGCAATTGAGAAAGATAACAAGCGTGTTATTAAGATATATTGCGGGGTGGAGCAGTTGGTAGCTCGTTGGGCTCATAACCCAAAGGTCGTCCGTTCGAGTCGGGCCCCCGCTACTATCAGTCGAAAGTCATCAAACTTTCGACTTTATTTTGAAAATATTGTTTACGCAATTAAAGATACATTGCGGGGTGGAGCAGTTGGTAGCTCGTTGGGCTCATAACCCAAAGGTCGTCCG
>NZ_CEXQWX010000051.1:0-15904 GCF_982718395.1 Carboxylicivirga sp. | reverse complement strand
TTCGAGTCGGGCCCCCGCTACTATTAAAATCAAACAAAGCACTGAAGATTAATTTCTTTGGTGCTTTTTTGTTTTAAATGATTTTGTATTTAATCAAACAGCCGACAAAATCGAATCCAATATCGCATATCTATTTACACAAAGAGGATAACATAAATGTCATCCTCTCCCGTTTCTCGTTTTAATAAGCATCATAGCTTAACCATCTTCACTCTGCCTATCTGACCGGTCTTTAGCCGACATTCAATTCCCTTCAAGTGAAATGATACATCATCAAGTATATCCTGAACAACCCCATGAGTTAAGTTTCCAGATCGCTCATCTTGCTTTTGAAGAATCGCTACTTTACTTCCCTTTTTGATGTTTCGTCTCTCTCTGCCATCCATTTTTTCGACTTGTTAAAATTATTTGGTTTTAGATAAATTATTCATCCAGAGTTAGGTTTAGACAACAAAGATCACAAGCCAATGCTTGCACTCTTACATATAACGAAAAACTCCCGACCTTCTTTCGAAAATCGGGAGTTTTGAGGTTCCTGGCGGACTCGAACCGCCGTAGCTGGTTTTGCAGACCAGTGCCTAGCCACTCGGCCAAGGAACCGTTGTGTTTCGGGTTGCAAAATAAGCAATAAATTATTTTCTGAGCAAATTTTTATTTCGTCTTTTCGCCATAAATACTTAGGCAACCAGGGCAAAGACAATTATTGTATTTCTCTGCCAACACTTTAAGGTTTTCTGATTTTACTGAAAAATCTTCACACCAACACTTCATCTTTGAACTACGATAGCATTTAAATTCTTTTCCGCATCGTGGACACACTTTTGGAGTAATACCCGTCTCTTCCATGTTATCTGCTAAATGTTACACTCACGCATTTCATCTGTCCTCCCATAGGTGGGTTCATCTTCGACACTTTAACTGTGGCTTTCTGCAATTGAGGAAAACGCTCATAGATCGCATCAATAATACGCTTGTTTAAGTGTTCCAGCAAATGTGAATTTTGCATTATCTGCTCACGAACAATCTCATAAACGGTGACATAATTCAAGGCATCATTGATACTATCTGTTTTTGCAGGAATGGTGCAGTCTGTCTCTAAAGTTACCTTAACCAAAAAACGATTACCAACAACCTGCTCTTCTTTAAAGCAGCCATGATAAGCATAAAATTCCATTTCTTCCAGTTCAATTACTCCTATCATTTACATCTCCTCCTTCGTTGATTTAATTTTTTGGCGAAAATAACCTTTTATCACTGAATCATCAGATTTTTAAGTCGAAAAACAATTACTTTTGTGCCTGATGTTAACACATCCAACAATTGGAAATAAGATTATAAGACAAAATACGATAGCAGATGGAATTGAACGAAACGCCGAAAACGAATTTCATTCATCAGGAGATTGATAAAGATTTAAGTGAAAATAAAAACGGAGGAGCGGTACTAACTCGCTTCCCCCCTGAGCCCAATGGTTATCTGCATATTGGCCATGCTAAATCTATTTGCCTGAACTTTGGGCTTGGTAAACACTACCAAGGTGGCACCAACCTGCGTTTTGACGATACCAATCCAACCAAAGAAGATACTGAATATGTAGACTCGATTAAAGAAGATGTCAACTGGCTGGGATTTCAGTGGAATGATGATCCTAAGTTCACATCAGACTATTTCGAGCAACTATACCAATGGGCTGTCCTTTTTATCAAAAACGGTAAAGCCTATGTAGATGATCAAAGTGCAGAAGAGATAGCTTCACAAAAAGGAACACCTACGACACCAGGACTGGAAAGTCCATTCAGAAACCGCAGTATAGATGAGAATCTTGACTTATTTGAGCGCATGCGTAAGGGTGAATTCCAAAATGGCGAACGTGTACTTAGAGCTAAAATTGATATGGCATCATCAAACATGCACATGCGTGATCCGTTGATGTATCGTATCATTCATGCTCATCACCATCGCACAGGTGACGAATGGTGCATCTATCCCATGTATGATTATGCGCATGGACAGGGTGATTTTGTGGAAGGCATTACTCATTCGATATGCACACTTGAATTTGAAGTACACCGTCCGTTATACAACTGGTTCCTGGAGCAAATATTGGAGTTTCAGCCGGAATTGAAGGAACAAGCGCGTCCTCGACAAATTGAATTTGCACGCTTGAATCTGAATTACACTGTAATGAGCAAGCGCAAGTTGCTTCAATTGGTGAACGAAAATTACGTAGCAGGATGGGATGATCCGCGAATGCCAACAGTTTCGGGATACCGTCGCAGAGGCTATACGCCGGAGTCTATTCGTAAGTTTGCCGACCAGATTGGCGTGGCGAAACGTGAGAATGTGATTGATGTGGCTTTATTGGAACATTGTATCCGTGAAGATCTAAATAAACGTGCACCACGTGTTTATGCTGTTCTTAACCCAGTTAAAGTGATTATTACTAACTACCCGGAAGGCCAAGTAGAATGGATGGACGCCATCAACAACCCTGAAGATGAAAGCATGGGTTCGCGTCAACTACCTTTCAGTCGTGAAATATACATCGAGCGCGATGACTTTATGGAAAATGCACCTCGCAAATTCTTTCGTATGGATGTTGGTCGTGAGGTACGCCTTAAGAATGCCTACATCGTTAAATGTGAAGATATCAAAAAGGATGAAAACGGTGAGATCAGTGAAATATACTGCACCTACGATCCAGATACCAAAAGTGGTATGGAAGGCAGTAACCGTAAAGTAAAAGGAACGCTTCATTGGGTAAGCATCGAGCATGCTAAAACCATACAGGTAAAGCAATACGACCGCTTGTTTATGGACGAAGCTCCAGATGGACATAAAGACAAAGAATTCCTTGAATTCTTAAACCCCAACTCACTATCGGTAATCAACACTGCTTATATTGAGCCAAACTATAAAGATGCCGGAGCGAAGTTTGATGACAACATCGAGCGATACCAGTTCCAGCGATTGGGCTATTTCTGCATAGACAAGGATTCTACCGAGGATAATGTGGTATTCAACCGCACTGTAACATTGAAAGATTCGTGGGCGAAGAAGAAAAAGTAGACACAAGAATAATAGTCAAAACTTAAAAAGAAATCCCGTTTCCATCAGAAGTGGGATTTTTTGTTAAAAGTCTATTGAATAATCAAAACTCTTAAAATCCTTCTCATACACATTCTGTATACGCCTCTTACTTTCTGAACAATAAAAATTTTCAAAGCTTTCATGAACTGTTGAATTCATATGAGGAAAAGCAAAATCAAGATCAAGTTTCTTTTTAATTACCTCTACATCTTGATGAATTGTTTCAAGACGTGCTAAGAAGTCAACGCAGATATGATTATTATGAGATATGTAACAAAACTGCGGGAACAAATAGCCTTCGTAAGTATTATAGGTTGATACAACTTTATCAAAGTCGATTTTTTCAATGTGCATTGTAAACTCGTTAAAGTCCATTTTAGGATTAATCCATTTATTCTTTTTAAAATAGAAGTATGATGAAACAGCGCGATCAAATGGATTACGTGTGATTGCAAACTTATATGCTGAATGATGAAAGGAATGAGTAACTTGGTTTGAATCTAACAAATATGAATAGCTTAACGGACCAAAAGACACCATACCTTTATTGGGGAAATAAAAGCGTAAGGCAGCTTCATTTGTCAGATACTGCATCCCCAATGGTTTTAAAGCATTATACATGCTGGTCCCCCCATTTTTAGGAATCCAAAGAAATATTGCGTTCTTAACATCAGGATGCTTCTTTAAATACTGTCTTTTATAATAACCAGTGCGTCTTTTTATTTTATTGGCTATCTCTGGCAGCGACCATCTTCCTCTTTCATTTTCAGACATAAAAAAAGCTGTTTGAAATACAATATTACACAAATTGTATCATCAAACAGCTATAATGTTATTGCTTAAATTCTAAGCTATATTCTCAACTGCAGCTTGTACTCGCTTAATGGTTTCTTCTCTGCCAATCATCTCAGCAATGGTCATCAGGTCGGGACCAAAACCACCTCCCACCAAGGCCAGACGAAAGGCATTCATTACCAAACCAAAGCCAAGACCTTTGACTTCAATCTGCGCGGAAATAGCTGCTTTTATATCATCAGCTTTCCAGTTTTCAACTTTCTCCAGTTCTGCCGTTAACTCTGACATAAATGCAGGCACATCTCCTTTCCATCGTTTCTTCACCACTTTAGGGTCGTAATTAGTTGGTGCTTCAAAGAAGAATGAACTTTGTTCCCATAATTCACTCACGAAATTAACACGCTCCTTAACCAGAGCAACCACTTCCTGCACAAAACCATTACGTGTATCGTGTCCTTTTAATTTTAAATCCTTCTGGAATAAACTAGCTAGTTCCTTGTCATTTTTATGAACCAGGTGTTGCTGATTAAACCACTTAGCTTTATCCGGATCAAAACGAGCTCCTGATTTATTTACACGCTCAATTGAGAATAATTCAATCAATTCATCCATTGTAAATAACTCCTGATCAGTGCCCGGATTCCATCCTAATAACGCCAACAGGTTTACAACTGCTTCCGGAAAATAACCACTCTCGCGATAACCAGCAGCAACACCATCTTCTAACTGCCAGTTCAACGGAAATACTGGGAAACCACCTTTATCACCATCACGCTTTGATAGCTTACCTTTACCGGTAGGCTTTAATATCAATGGCAAGTGCGCAAACTGCGGCATAGTTTCTTCCCAATTTAAGGCTCGGTACAACATGATGTGCAAGGGTACCGATGGCAACCACTCTTCGCCACGGATTACATGTGAGATTTCCATCAAGTGATCATCTACAATATTGGCCAGATGATAAGTCGGCAACTGATCGGCACTTTTATAAAGCACTTTATCATCAAGAGTATTAGTATTGAAAGTAACCGATCCCCGAACCATATCGTTGGTTTGCACATCTGTATTTTCCGGCATCTTAAAACGGATTACCCATGGCTCACCGGCTTCCATACGCTGCTTTATCTCATCTTCTGATAATGACAAAGAGTTTTTCAAACCTTGACGCGTATGCATGTCGTAAGCAAAAGTCTTTTTCTCCGCTTCTGCTTGCGCTCTTAAAGCATCCAGCTCATCAGGCGTATCAAAAGCGTAGTAAGCCCAGCCTGTTTCAACTAATTGATCAGCGTATTTCTTATATATCTCGCGACGCTCGCTTTGCTTGTATGGCCCATATTCTCCACCTTGCTTCACTCCTTCATCAATTGTCATGCCTAACCATTTCATGCTTTCGTTGATATATTCTTCGGCTCCCTCAACAAAGCGGGTTGAATCAGTATCTTCGATGCGAAGAATAAAATCGCCACCATGCTTTTTAGCAAATAAATAATTGAACAAAGCGGTACGAACACCACCTATATGCAAGGGTCCGGTCGGACTTGGCGCAAAGCGCACACGTACTTTACGAGTTGTCATATGTTGTTTTTTTTGCAAAGATAAGTTTAAACCCGAAATATGCATTAGAAATTTTTACGTGCATTTTCACAACATTAAACCTGGTGCCCCAATTAACATTTCTCTCTTTTCTAATGAAATAAAACGAGGCTACCTTATTAAGATAGCCTCGATGTACGTTCATATTAACATCAGAATTGCATTACTTAACCGACCAAACTGAATAGCTTTTGGGTGGTACCTGAATTTTCACCCATTTCCCGCCTTGAGTAACGGGTTCCCAATTTGAATGACCAGTATAGTCTTTAATTCGTGTGTTCGACCAATTGGTTTCGACCCATCTTTCCTGCCAGTAATCCGCATTGTTAATATACACTACTAATCCGGCATTGTTATAACCATTACGTCGGGCAACGTATTCATCGTTATCTGCATAGAGGATATCGGTTGAACCAGCTGCCAGGTTATTATGAATCCAGATCAGATTATTCATTCGATCTTTATTTAACCATTCCTCATAATCGCGATAGAATACACAAGGATAACCTTCGTGAGTCAGAATATAAGCATAAGCCAACATTTTATTCCAAATCTCATCTGTATCATGGTTGGTTACAAAAGTGACAGCCTTAAATGCGTTTCGCTTCCACATCATATCATTGTAAAGTTTGGTCAGATCGTTACCGTCAAATGCATCGTTCATTGCGTAATAGCAGGCAAAGTCAAAAACTGATGAATTAGCCTCATTAGCCCACCAATTTAAATAGTCAACGTTTGCATCCCACAATTCACCAACCGAGAATCCACCAACTGCATTGTTCCATTCACGCACAACCCAAGGCTCAAAACCTTTAACATAGTCGAATCGCCAGCCATCGAATCCCATTACATTCTTATAATATTTGGCAATAGAATTTGAGTTATTCCAAAGCCAATCCTGGACATAAGTGCTATGATGGCACAGATCAGGAAATTCGCCAAATGTCCCTGTGTCATTCTGATCAATGTGGTTTGGATGAAAATCACTGGCACTGCGGTAAAACAAACCCGATGCCGGATCAAAATCTGTCCATGTATTTGAATTGGTATATGGGTTAGCTTCGGAGGCACCTCCACTATTGTGATTAATTACAATATCTGCATAAACCTGGATGCCATTCTGATGTGCTTTACTAATCAGGTTTTGCAATTCGCTTTTTGATCCAAAGCGGGTTTCAACAGAACCCATTTGATCATATTCACCAAAATCGAAATAATCAAAAGGGTCATAACCCATTGAGTATGGTCCATTCATTGCTTTGGATGCCGGCGGTAACCAAACAGCATTAAAACCAGCAGAGCTCCACTCATCTACTTTAGTACTAAGTGTGTTCCACCAGTTACCACCATCAGGTACATCCCAATAAAATCCTTGCATCATCACACTAGCATTACTGGCGGCTTTGAGGCCAGCATTGCTTGCACTTTGTTCAATCTGTTGATGGGGTTCTTCAATAATCGGATCGGCTGTACAACCAACAAAAAAGAAGGAGATGGCAAACACAGCAACAAATAATGGCTGCAAATAAAATAGTCTTTTTTTCATTTTACTCGATTTAATTACACATAAGCATGAAGCTTACCTCTGAAAGGAAAGTAAAGATTAAGTTAGTTTTAAAATCGACTTCGAAGTACTTTTTGATCGAGATAAAATTATGAACAAGTTCTTAAAAAAGAAACATATTATACTGAATGACTACACTTTACAAACTCCAATTCTTTCAATCGATTGCGGTAACGATTGCGGTAACGATTGCAATGATTTTATCGCATAAAACATGCTATATAACATGTTTTGTGAAATGTTAATTCACTTAAAAATCACTCTTTATACAAAAAATATGGAGTATTAAGAATAATAAAGAAGATAATCAATAAAAAATTTGAGGTACTTATCTTAATTTCAATTGATAAGTCATAACCGTTTCGCCATCAATAATAATATCGAGATACGCAGACCGTCGGTTTTCAGGATTAATGGATAAAATTAAATGCTGCCCTTTATTATGAACCTCAACGTCCTGCATATATTTCATGTCTCTAAAAGCATAATTAAAACCATGCTTTGAATTACCATTGCCTTTTAATTCAATATTAATGCGGCCTTTACGAATCTTTTTTATAATTCCGTATTTGGGGTTGATCAGTTCAAATCCCTTTCCAAAAAAGGAATGATAAACGAGTGGTTGTTCTGAGAAAGTCTTCAGAGTGAGATTGGTAAAATTCCATTTCGGCTCTTCTGGGAAGTGATTATATGTAAAAACATCTGGTTCGACAGCAAAATATGATGGAGTAAATGCAGCCACAAATTGTTTCGTCTGGTAGTTAACATGACCTGCGCCCCATGTTACATCAACAAATAACCATTGATTATTCAGGCGAATAACATTCCAGGCATGATCAGCTTTCGGGCGGACTCTACCAATATCGTTGATGCTTGTTCTGGAGTATCCGCTAACAACTGAGCATTCAATACCACAAGCTTCACATAGCAATCTGTATAATTCAGAATAGCCCTGACAAACAGCTTTCTTCCTTTTCAAAGCGTCTAAAGCCAACTCCTTCTTCAAAGCCAATTCTTTTTGAATTTTCTCAGCTTCATTTCTATAAGAAAATCTTGCTGATCGAATTACCCGACCAGAAAAAAATGCCTTTGCATCATATTTTATATTGTGAGCCATCCAAACATAAATGGCTGCTGCCCGATCGTAGTCATTATCAAAATCTGTAATCACCCGATTACTAAGATCCTCATATAATCTAAAGCTAGCAGGATAAGCACCCACTTTACCTAATACATCCTGACTAATCTGTGCAACCAGAAAATGGCCAACTAAGAAAAGTAAACAACACAACCCTAATTTTCTCATATTTCAACTTCACTAATTCAACTCCGCTTCTTTGTCTCTTTTAATCAGGTTATAGATAGTAGATTTTCCGATATCCAGTTTTGCCGCTACCTTTAGTACATTATTGTTGTACTTCTTAAGAAAATGACGAATGATAGATTCAGTGTATTCTTTGAGAGTCATCTCCCGCCCGAACATTTCCATTTCGCCTTGCGTAGAACTAAACACTATGTGTTCGTCGTCAATAACATTATTATTCGTTAAAACAGCTCCCAACTCAACTACTGCTTTTAACTCTCGCACATTACCAGGGAAATTATAACTCAATAGTTTTTTCTTTGCTTTCGGAGTCAGATCAATCTTTTTCAATCCATTTTCCTTACAAAAGGTTCTCAAAAAGAAGCTACTCAGTAAGAGCACATCCTTATTCCGATCCTTTAAGGCAGGTAAATGAATCGGTAAGCCCAGAAGGCGATAGTACAAATCTTCACGGAAATTACCATTTCGAGATTCTTCCGCCAGATCTTTATTAGTGGCTGTAATAATTCGCGTATTAATCTTTATAACAGCATTTCCTCCCACACGTGTTATCTCACGTTCCTGTAATACACGCAGCAATTTTACCTGAAGGTTAAAATCCATTTCTCCTATCTCATCCAGAAAAACCGTTCCACCATCAGCTTCCTCAAACTTTCCTTTTTTTGTATTGATAGCGCCCGTAAAAGCACCTTTTTCATGCCCAAACAATTCACTCTCGATCAGTTCACGTGGAATTGCACCCATATTTACAGCGATAAAAGGCTTATCCTTACGAGGTGAATTATAATGAATAGTTTTGGCTATCAACTCCTTACCTGTACCCGTTTCTCCATAAACAGATACGTTAATATTAGGTACATTAACAGCTTTATCAATCAGTGCATAAACAGCTTTAATGGCCTGGCTATCACCAATAATCGCATTTTTATAATCGTATTTATTTCCAATCTCGCTTTTAAGCTGGGTAATTTCATTCTTAAGCGATTGATTGGTTTTTATATTGTTTATGGCGTGTAACAGGCGTTCTTTGATATTCTCATCCTTGGTGATATAATCGTAAGCACCCTCTTTCAGTAACTGAACAGCTGTTGAAATATCATCCTGCCCGGAAATGATTATAACATCAATATCCGGATTGAACTTCTTTATTTTTTTCAGAATCTCATTTCCGGTAAAATCCGGCAAACCCAAATCAAGCGTCACAACATCAGGGCTCTCACCAAGATTTTTAATAAAATCCTTCCCATTAAAATAAGTAGACACCTCATAATCAGGATTCAGCTTTAAGGTGTGCTCAATTAATTTATTAAAAACCCGGTCATCCTCAATAATACTAATTCTCATAAACTCACAGTTCGTCAATTACTAGCAAGGGCAGTTAGTTTTGATATTTCGTAAATTTAAAAATTGTTTTTGCTCCCACGGGCTATTTTTGGAGATTAATGAAATATTTTTGCCAAATAAGAGTTTAGTTACTTAAAAAGGTAATACTTAGACAAAAGCTATTATTTTTGAAATAAAGAATCGCATTTGAGCGTTTGTTTCAAAGAGTTGATTTTAACAATATACCTAAAGTCGCAAAGAATTGATGTTTCTTAGAAAACTTAGCATTATACTTATCCTGTTTTCAATTTGGGGTTGCAGCACCAAGAAGAACACATGGTTAAGCCGAAACTACCATAACCTTACTGCCTACTACAATGTTTATTACAACGGCAAGGAAGCTTTCAAAAATGGAGATAAAGTCATTATAGAGGGATACCAAAATGATTACTCAAATATTTTACCGCTATTCGAATCTTCAGATCCTGACGCCGCTTCTGTTGCAAGCGGAGATATGGACCGAGCCATTGAAAAAGGTCAAAAACTGATTAAAAAACATTCGATCACAGCCAAACCTAAGAAACGATCACGGAAGAATCAGTATGCAGCTGAATTTTACAGCAAAAAAGAGTTTAATGCCTGGGTGGATGATGCCTATGTATTAATTGGTAAAGCTCAGGTCTACAAACATGAGCAATCATTAGCTATTAGAACACTTCAACGGGTTGTGCGCGATTTTCCTAACGATGAAACCATGTATGAAGCACTTATTTGGCAAGCGCGGGCATATACTGACAGAGGCGATTACATTGGTGCCATGGCAGCATTGGAAAGTTATGATTTGGGAGGTAATGCGCCGATTGAGTTATACCCAGATTACATGGCAGTCTACGCCAATCTATTAATGGTACAGGAAAAATACATTGAAGCAATACCCTATCTGAACAATGCACTTGAAGACGAACAAAATAAACACAAGCGTCTAAGGTATTCTTATGTTCTGGGGCAATTGTACCTACTCAATGACCAAAGAGAAGAAGCTGCACTGGCTTTTGCTTACGTTGCCAAAGCCAGTGCAGATTATGAAATGACTTTTAATGCTAAAGTTAATCAGGCATCTATCGTCTATGCCAACGCAGATATTGAGGAGGTAAAGAAACAACTGCATAAATTGCGAAAAGACAAAAAGAACAGTGATTATCTCGATCGGATTTATTATGCCTTCGGGCGGGTAGCATTACAGGAGCATAACGAGAGTGAAGCTCTGTCTTATTTCAAGAAATCAATTAATGCCAGTATTGATAATAAAAACCAAAAAGGTTTGTCGTATCGTGAAACAGGTGAGATATACTACTCACATATGGATTATGCCAATGCCTACTTTTATTATGACAGTGCCCTTACGGTAATTAATGAAGACTACGAGAAAATTGACGAGTTGAAGGAGCGCCACTATGGCTTAGGCGGCTTAGTAGATCATTTATTAACGGTTGAAAGAGAAGACAGTCTTCAACGATTGGCTGATATGAGTGAACCGGTGCTTTATGCCTACCTTGATGAAATTATTGCTGCCAAAGAGGCCGAGCAGGAACGCCTTCAAAAACTTCAGGAAGAAGAAAGTTTGAGTGATGCCTTTTTCTATCAAAGCACAAGTGGTTCAAACAACTTTGGACAGAGTGGTAAGTGGTATTTCTACAACCAGACTTCCATGGGAATGGGAAAATTAGAGTTTGAGAAACGATGGGGCAAGCGTAAACTGGAAGATAACTGGCGAAGGAAAGATAAAGGCAAAATATCAACTGAGGAAAGTCAGGATGATCCGTTCGACATGCCTGATAATCCATTTGAACAAACTCCTGCGGACAAAGATCAGCAAACAGAAACTGATTCTAATGTCGCAGACACTAATACTTCAGTTGCAATTCCTACAAGAGAGCAATTATTGGCCGATATACCTCTGAGCGATGAGGACCGACTAGCTTCGGATAAAGCAATTGAAGATGCTCTGCTCGAACAGGGATTTGTTTTTATGGATCGTCTCGAAAACTATCCAAAAGCAATTGAAGCATTAGAAAGCTTACTAAGCCGTTACCCAAAGGCCGAATCTCGTGATGAAGCTCTTATCGCATTATATAATGCATATCGATTAAATGGTGATGAGAATGGTATGATGTTAACTCAGAAAAAGATTGAAGCTGAATATCCTGATCACCGATTTGTTGCATACCTTAACGACCCTGAATTTCTTAATAAGATTCAAAAAGCCAAACAGGAAGAAGCTCTAGCATATGAAAAAACCTACGAAGCATTCTTGTTTGGTCGCTTTGACGAAGTCATCAACAACAGCGAAAAGGCTATTACCAATGCTGAAGAAACGAGTCAGCTCATAAATAAGTACCTTCTCCTGAGAGGTTTATCATTTGGTAAATCAGGCAATACAGACTTCTTTAAAAGCGATTTAAACAGTATTATTGAAAATGATGGTGAGAGCGAAGAAGCAGCATTAGCTCAGGCGCTTCTCAAACACCTTGAAGACGGTAAAGCTCCTGTTCAAGGAACACTATTTGCTTCGTCACCTGGTATAAAAGATGTTGCTGCACCCTCTGATACATCTATCGTAGCTCCTGAACAACAAGCCGGTTTTGTTTTTGTTGAAAATGAAGCGTATGAGCTGATTGTGATGGGCATAAACGAGAGTGATATTAACAGAGCTATATACAATGTGGCCGACTACAATTTCTCACGATACCTGCTTCATGATTTCGAGATATCAGAAAAACGTCTTCTGGATGGATCTGCAGCACTCATTGTTAGTGGTTTTGGCAATCGGGTTGAGGTGATGGATTACTTCTATGGTTTAAGGGAGAATCCACAGTTCTTTAACTTCGAGCGTTTAGACAAAAACATTGTTGCCTTATCAGAAAGTAATAACAGCAAGTTTTATTTATCCGGTTTGGTTACTGATTACATCAGCTTCTTTGACAAATATTATCTACAACATGCCGACAGAAAAGAGGTTGAGAAGATTACACCAAAAGAAGAGAAAGAAGAAGTAATTGAACAAACACAAGAAGAAACACCTGATCCGGTATCTAAAACTGAACAGGAATCACAAAATATAGAACCTGAAAAAGAAAAGAAGGAAGAAGCTGAATCGAGCAATACTAAAGTTAATGTTAACGAACAGAAAGAAGGTGTGACCACAGAAACGAAATCTGAAGAGATTATGCCTCCTGCTGAGGACAAAAAAATATCTGAAGAAACGAATGAGCTAATTGTGGAAGAGGAAACAGTTATTCCTGAGCCCGAGTCTATTTATAAAGTAAGTGACGAAGAAGCACACCATGTGATTGTTATCATTCGTAAAACACGACTTGATTTTAATAAAGTTCAAAGGAATTTTGCTTCACATACAAGAAACAATTTAGGTACTGATTACAAAGTTCAATTACTTGAGTTTGCAACATCCTATCGCATGGTTCAGATTGATGGATTTAAGAACGGTAAAGAAGCCAAAGATTATATCAATAGTCTTGATAAGTACCAATACCTTACAAGGGATTATAGCAGAAAGGAACACTATATCTGGAGCATTTCTGAAAGTAACTTTAAAACACTCAAAGAAACCGAGGATCTGGAAGAATATAATACATTTTTCAAGTCGAATCAGTAACTTATAAAGCTAAAGTATAACTGCAGACTTGTTGCTCAAATTCGTTTAGCAAATTTATAATTTGGTGCAGTATTTGCTAAAAAGGTAAGCCTGCCGGTATCAATTAACACGGTTTAATAAAGTCGTAATATGACAGATAGTAAAATAAAGATCCTATGGGTCGACGATGAAATAGAACTCCTCAGAGCACACATTCTCTTTTTAAAGGAAAAAGGCTATCATGTTGATACTGCCACTAATGGTTATGACGCTTTAGAAATGGTGAAGTCTTCCTTTTTCGATCTTATTTTCCTCGATGAGAATATGCCTGGTATTACTGGCCTGGAAACCCTCACTCAACTAAAAGAACTACGCAGCGAAGTACCAGTGATCATGATTACCAAAAGTGAAGAAGAGGATATAATGGATCAGGCTATTGGCAATCAAATTGCTGATTATCTGATCAAGCCGGTTAACCCCAGGCAGATTCTACTGTCAATAAAAAAACACCTTGACAAGAAGGATTTGGTCACCAAGACAACCACATCTGGTTATCAATCCCAATTTGGACAAATTGCCTTGAAGATCAACGATTCTTTCTCGCACGAAGACTGGGTGGATGTTTACAAAAAACTCATTTATTGGGAGCTTGAACTCGAGCAAGGTGATGGAACTATGGATGAAGTGCTGAGTATGCAAAAAAATGAAGCTACTCAAACCTTTACCAAGTTTATTAAACGTAATTATTTATCGTGGCTTAATAAGCCGGATGATGCACCATTAATGTCCAATAATCTGGCAAAAGAGAAAGTACTGCCTTTATTAAAAGAAGGGCAGAAAGTATTCTTTATTGTTATTGATAATTTCAGGTACGATCAGTGGGAAATATTAAAAAAAGCCATTGCAACAGATTATTTGGTTGAAGATGAGAACCCTTATTTTAGTATTCTACCAACAGCGACGCAATATGCCCGTAACTCCATTTTCTCTGGATTGATGCCGTCACAAATAAAAGAAATGTTCCCGCAATATTGGGTTGACGATGATAGTGAAGAAGGTAAAAATAAGTATGAAAGTGAATTATTGGGCACCTTATTGGATCGCTTTCGCATGAAGCGTAGCTATGCTTACCGGAAGATATCAGATGGTGATGCCGGTAAAAATATGCTGGATGAACTTCACCTTCTTCTTCAAAACGATCTCAATGCAATTGTCTTCAATTTTGTGGATATGTTATCGCACGCACGTACCGAAGTGAAAATGATCAAGGAACTGGCACGCGATGAAGCAGCCTATCGCTCGTTGACTCAATCCTGGTATAACCATTCATCTTTGAAGGAATTATTACAACGCCTGAAGAGTGAAAATGTGAGAATCGTTCTTACAACTGATCATGGCACAACCAGAGTTCAAAACCCTGTTAAGGTAGTGGGCGACAGAAATGTTAATACTAATCTCAGATACAAACAAGGTAAAAACCTGTCATATAAATCAAAGGAGGTTTATGAAGTTTTAAAACCAAGTGAGGCCTCGTTACCGAGATACAATGTTTCAACCGCCTATATCTTTGCATGTAATAATGACTTTTTTGCCTATCCTAATAATTTCAATTACTATGTCAGTTATTATCGGGATACCTTCCAACATGGAGGCATTTCACTTGAAGAGATGATTATTCCATGTGTAACTTTAAGAGGACGAAATTTATAAGCCATACCATATTAAACTAAAAAGAGACATTTCACAATGTCTCTTTTTTAATTAGGTTACATATAGGGCAGATATTAACCACACTTTGATGAACCACAGCTCTTACAAATCAAACATCCTTCTTGATAGATTAACTCATCAGAACCACAGTTTTCACATTTTCCTTTTTTGGCTTTTGTACCATTAGGAATATATTTCTTCAGGGCGCGTTCAACACCATTCTTCCAGGTATTAATCGACTCACTATCTAGCTGAAGACCAGCCACTAAATCAATAATTCCTTCAATTGGCATTTGATGACGCAATACACCTGAAATCAGCTTTGCATAATTCCAGAATTCCTTATCAAATTTATGAGATAAACCTTCAATGGTTGTTTTATAACCACGCTTGTTGGTGAATTGGAAATCATACCTCGACGTTCCATCTTCTTCCCGATTCTTTATGATTTTACCATTCTGAACCGATTTTGGTAATAGAATTCCATCTTCATCATCTGATAAACCTGTAAAGATCTCGTAAGGTTTACCGTCAATTAATCCAACAAAGGCTATCCATTTTTCCTTATTATTTTGGAAACGTACAACATCAGCATCTACTTCCTGAGGGCGCTTCTTAGGGAAACCTGTCTCCTTGTTTTCCTCTTTCTTGTTGTTAGACACTAATACACCGGCACGACTACCATCTCTATAAACAGTTACGCCTTTACAACCACTTTTCCATGCCTCAACGTACAATTTACCTACCAATTCTTCTGAAACATCAGCCGGCAAGTTAATGGTTACACTTATTGAATGATCTACCCACTTTTGAACACCGCCTTGCATACGAACTTTATTCAACCAGTCAACAT